>JAISRS010000319.1 GCA_031273485.1 Prevotellaceae bacterium | reverse complement strand
ACCGCAGGTCATCGACCTGCGGAAGTAACCTATCCAACAACTGCCTGAAAGGCAGGACTGACATAGTCAAAGGCATGACTGACACGTAAATTGAAATAATAATAATTAGTCCTGCCTTTCAGGCAGTGATGAGAGAGGGCGTTTCCGCAGGTCATCGACCTGCGGTTATGAAAATCAAGCCCTTCGGGCTGTCGCTACGCCTAAGCTAAGCAGACTACCGTTCTACGTAGCGTCATTGCTACAGCGCAGCCGGAAGAAATAGCACCTCAAAATAAGATTTAGCCAAAAGTGACTATTTTTTTGGTTAAATCTTATTTTTATTATATTCTTGTTTTATCTTTTTGGGTACCTGAGTAGTTAAACAATTTCATAATTCATAATTCATAATTCATAATTCATAATTCATAATTCATAATTCATAATTCATAATTCATAATTAGAATTATGAATTACGCTCTTTTTTTGAACAGTTTAACCAAAGGTTTTATATAATCGTCATTGGTAGCGATATTCACCGAATCTACTCTGAATTTTGAGAATGTTTTATTAAGATTATCGGAACATATTCTCCACCATTCGTTATATATTTTTCGGTTCTTTTTGCTGTTAGTATTTACGAGAACAGTTTGTCCTGTTTCCGCGTCCGACAGTTCAATCAATCCAACGGGCGACAATTCTTTTTCTCGTTGGTCGTATATTCTAAGAGCGACGATATCGTGTTTTTTTGCAGCCACTTTCAGAGCCTGTTCAAAACGCGGCAAATTATCAGTATCCAAATCCATAAAATCGGACAGGATAAAAGTTGTGCATCGTTTTTTCATCACCCCTGTCAAATATGCTAATGCTTCGGATATGTTGGTTTCCGAATTTTCGGGTGTAAATTCAAGAATTTCCCTTATAATGCGCAATATATGTGTGCGACCTTTTTTGGGCGGGATAAATTTTTCCACTTTTCCTCCGAAGAACATTGCTCCTATTTTGTCGTTATTAATGCTTGCCGAAAAGGACAATACCGCTGCGAGTTCAGCTATCAGGTCTTTTTTAAATTTGCTTTGTGTTCCGAATACGCCGGAAGCGCTGACGTCAATAATCAACATTACGGTAAGTTCCCGTTCTTCTTCAAATACTTTCACAAAGGGGGTATTAAAGCGGGCTGTCACATTCCAGTCTATATTTCGCACATCATCTCCGGGTTGATATTCGCGCACTTCGCTAAAGGTCATTCCACGACCTTTAAAAGCGCTGTGATATTCTCCGGCGAAGATATTACCCGACAGACCTTTGGTTTTGATTTCGATTTTACGTACTTTTTTTAATAATTCTGCTGTTTCCATATACAAACTCTTCCAACAAATTATTTTTCACAAAACTACAAATTTGCAGGTTCCAAATATTTTAGAACCTGCAAAATATTTCGATTTTTTATAATTCCAAAGTTTTAATAACTCCAAAGATCGCTTTCCATTTTCATAAGCTCAAGTTTAATTCTTTCCGATTCCATTATAGCTTCCAAACCGTTAAGGGTATATTCTGAAATTTCTCTGTCATTAGATGTATTTGACATTTTTTCTATGCGGGTCGAGAAGTATCTTTTATGGAAAATATCGTCAAACGAAAGATTTGATGTCAGATTCTTTCCTGTATAGCATATTGTATTAGCCAACACCCTCCGCGCTTCGGGGAAATAAACCCAAAACAATTGCGTCCTCAGTTCTTCTCCCGAAGATTCACTGCCGTCACTATTGGCAACATTTAAATTTCTTGTGTAAACCCTTATGGGGCACAACGCAATGATGCGGACATCAAGCAGGGCATGTTTTTTATCTATATACCACATTTCTCTGACCATAAATTCTCTCACGTTTCCCCAATCCACAAATCCTTTTTGCCAATATGTGGTATCCCCGGTACCGTCCATTTTAGGTTCGTTTATCTCTTTATCCTCAGCATCTAACCTGTCCATAATTTGTTCTATGGTAATTTTTTTCTTCAATTCATCCGTATCGTAAGCCTGAATTTGGTTCTTACGGATTCCTTCGACTAATGCCTGAACCAAACTTTTACGATTCTCCAAATCTTCGGTCGGGTAATACAAGTGGAAATTCATTCTTTCTCTGCAATCAATCCTTCTCCAAATAGTTTGGGACCATAGAATATCTTCTTCATTTACCTCATTATACGCAATGGGTTTTTTACTTCGCACTATTGCCTGTTTTGTGAGCGTTGTACGCGGCGTCATCGGTTCCAATATTTCTTCTTCTTCTTCTTCTTCTTCCTGTTCTGCGTTTTCGTCCTGCGCAAAAGAATTAAAAGACAGTAATAATGCGAACAATACGTTAAAAATTAAAATCTTTTTCATGATAAACCAATTTTTATAAAATACAAACCTTAATATTAAACAATTCATTATAATTTAATTCACTTTATATGCCAAAGGGGGCAATTCTCTTACGGAACCGTCGGGACCTTTAGCTTTGATTTCCAATATCAAAAATCGTGAACCTACTTTAGCTTTTTCCATCAATTGTCTTTGATCCTGCGTAAATCTCGAACTTGTTGAGGATGCTTCGCGAGTAAAAGTTCCCTGTTCGGCGCTTATAGTAAACGAAACGATCTCGAATTTCAGATCAAAGTCAAAATCATCGGGCATCTTAGCCACAAGTCCCTGCACCGACGACAACTGACTTCTTGTAATGTTGGAACCGCTGATATTAAACAGCGAAGGCGTGGGAGAGGGTACTCTTTTGACACGAAACTCTTTTGTTCCCATGTTTTTCTCTTCGCCATTGATTGTTGCGGTTACCGAAATATTACATTTACCTAACTGTGCCGGTTTCACAATGTATCCGCCTCCCGAAACAGGCGAAATTGTACCGTTAGTGGAATGGATTTTAATTGCCTGTTGAGCGACTCCCGATACCGAAATATCTACGGGATTTTCTACGCCTAAATAAAACACGTTCATTTTGGTTGGTGAAATCGCTAATGAGGGTTCCACAACATGATATTCAAATTTAAAATCTCTTTTTTGAGTTTCTCCCGTCCCGCTAAGGTAGGTGATATATCCGGCTACTGCATTGGGTCCGATGCTGTTGCCCGAAAAGGGAACAACTATTTTACCGCTTTTCATGGGCATTGCTCTGCCGCCTATATGCGCCGTAGCCTGTATGGATTCGTCGATAGCGACCAAAAACACTTCAGCTTCGCTCGAAGCGCCTTTCATTATCACTCCATTCGGATTACTGACCGCAGCTTCGATATTGGAGATTTTTATATCTTCTTTTCCTATCTGATTTTTCAGATAATCCAATATGGAAGATTCGCAGTTTAGAACGTCCACCTGTATTTTACTTAACAGAGCAACGGCGGAGATAAGAGGCGTATTATCAAATGTAAATGTTTGCCAGTCTCTGGTATCGGTAAGTCCTTTTTTAGGTTTATCGAAATTCAACAATCCTTTGATAACCGATTCCAAAGTTGTATTATCTTCGGCAACGTGAGTCAACAAAAATTCTCTGTATTCTTCAAGTTTCGGCAGCAGTTCGTATGCTCTGCCGTTGTTTGTTGTACCCATCATAACACGATTAACAGCATCTCTGTCGTCCATAGCTTCGATGCTGTCGGCTATTATTCTTGTACCCGAAACCCCAAAACTTAGTTCGCCGTCGCCTTCTTTAATCAGTTCTATTTTTATATCTCTGATAAACTCATTGATTGCTTTTGTTTTTTCTCTTGTCGAGGCGGCTTTGTCCCTCCATTCAACAGCTTTTTTCCCCATAGCTGTAACTGCATCTTCAAACAGTCCAAGCGTATGGGTATTCATGTCGTCGGTAATGATAATTGTTTGTTCCAGCCCTCTTTCGATTTTAGCAAAAGCGTCTAATACTTCGGCAGAAACATTCAGCGCCAACATTGCTGTTAACACTAAATACATCATATTGATCATTTTTTGCCTCGGTGTCTGTTTTCCTCCTCCAGCCATAATTTAAAAACTAATGTTATATTTTTTTATTTATTTAAAACAGAATTTACGGCGGTAAGCATACTTCCGTATATATAGTTTAGATTCTCTACATTGTTGTTTAAACTTGCCATTTGAGTACCCAGCTTTTGGGTTTCGCTCACGGAAATATTGATATTATTGACCAATTGCTGTGTTTCTCCGTGCAGTGTGATATAATCGTTCTGTATTTTTTTCGATTCCTGCAAATATAATTCGTATGAAGAATTTAAGGCGCCCATTGTATGTCCCAGAGCTTCCAGTTGTCCACGATAAAATTCATATCCTGAGTGTAAACGTTCCAATCCTGCTTTGGACTGTTCGTTAAGAGTTTGAATTGCCTGCACTCCTTTATAATAGGAATCGGACAGTACGGTGGCGGAATCGCTCACTGCACCTATTGTTCCGGAAGCGGTATGCATTTTTCCCGTCAATTCCGAGGCTGCATCTACCAGCGACGACATGTTTGCCATCTGATTTATTGATTCCGAGAATTTTTTAATTCCTTCTTTCAATCCGTCCGTTGTGGATTTGTCTATATTCAAGTCGAAATTGACGTTGCCGCCGGGTTGCTGTGCCGTTCTTGGCGCTACGGACTGTTGATGTTGATGAGGATGCGGCGACGGACCCTCGTTCATTATTTCGGGAAAAACCGTTTCCCAGTGATACTCTTTGGGAATCGGCTCAAATGCCGATATTATAAAGATTATTGCTTCTACCGACATTCCCAATGTTAACATGCCCCCGGCAAAGGGCCAGTGTTGAAGTTTAAATAACGCTCCGGCAATTACTACTGCCGCCCCTGCTCCGTAAGCAAAGGTCATAACACGTTTACCTGCTTTAGATTCAAAAAAACTCATAATGTTTGCTGTTTATTAATTTATTTTATTTTTATTTTTTATTAATTTAATCTAATGTATTTTATCAATTATAATTAATGATATCTCTCACTGTTCTAAACCCTATGTAGGAGCGCGTACTGTCCTGACCTTCATAGTTTCTTGCTCCGCATTGCAGGAAATATGCAAAATCTTTCCAAGAGCCGCCTCTCACCACTTTACGTTTTTTGGACGGTTTATCTTTTGTTTTTGCATTATAGTGATATACGGGAACCAGGTCGTGTGTTGCTTCGTAAGCGTTTTCGTCGTAAGCGTCGCTTACCCATTCCGAAACATTACCTGCCATATCATATAGTCCGAATTCATTCGGTTCATATTGTGCAACCGGCGCAGTTCTTGTAAAACCGTCGAGGGAATAATCTCCTCTTTGTGGTTTAAAGTTTGCCAGAAAACATCCGCTTTGATTTGAGTTGTACATACTTCCCCATGGATAGAGGTTTCCTTCCAGTCCGCCTCTTGAGGCGTATTCAAATTCCACTTCTGTGGGTAATCTGTAACTGAGCGGCGGATATTGATTTCTGTATCTTTTTTCTTTTGCATGACGTGATCTCCAGTCGCAGAAAGCGGTTGCCTGTTTCCACGATACTCCCACCACCGGATAGTAGTCGTATCCCGGATGCCAGAAATAAGATACTGCCATAGGATCGTTAAACGAGAGATGAAAATCTCTTATCCAGACTAATGTATCGGGGTATATCGCAACATTTTCTTCTACAATGAAAGTGTTTCTGCCTTCAATTTCGACCGTATTGCCTTCGGCGTCCGTAGTTGTACCTGTATAACGTTTAGTTTCGGGGTCCCATTTCGAGAGCGCTGCTTTTTGCAAGTCGTACCATCTGTATTTATAGTAGATATTACGGGGATCTATCACTCTTTTTTGTCCCAGAGCGTCCTGTCGCGAATAAAAGAATTCTGCTTCTTTAAGCGCAGGATAGTGGTCGTCATATCCTTTTTGTTTGGGAGACATAGCTATTCTGGGTTTGTAATTGAGAGGCACTTCATCTTCGTCAACATCTTCTTCATCATCTTCTTCTTCAATTATAAATGCATCGTCGCCTTTTGACAAAATTCTTCTGGCTATAGAATCCGTAGTCCAACCTACAAACTGTCTGTATGCCAAATTTGTTACCTCTGTTTGATCCATCCAAAACGCATCGACTGTTCTTCGTCTTAACGGGGCATTCATCGCCCACACTACGTCTTCATCGTTTGAACCCATTTCAAATGACCCCCTTGGAACAGGAATCATATTTTCCGGTTGAGCTTCAAATCCTTTCTTTGAGCCACCACTACCTACTCCTCCTTTATTTCCGCAAGCAGTTACAAAAAACACTGATACAAGCAAAATCACTATCTTCTTCATCTTAACTATATTTTAACTAAATATTTTATAAATATCTTATACTTTTATATTTCTGTTTTCCTTTTTCTATATAAATCGAAAATCTATATGTTAGCATAACCTCATGGTTACCTCCGGCAAATCTGCTGAACAGGGAGGTATTGTAGCCATAAGAATATCCTATTCTTAATTCGGGCAATATATTCATGCCTGCAACAAATCCCAACGAACTTTTTATCCTGTAGTCCAGACCGACCCAAAATTTATTCCTGTAAAAGAGCAGCGTGCTCAGGGAATAATGGAAGGATTTCAAGTCTGAAAGCATTAATAATGCAGGTTTCAGTTCAATATCGGGATTATTCAGCGGCAATCTGTATCCTGCCGTTAAATAATAGTTTTGAGGCAGTTTAGAGGAGTTATCTCCCTGCACTAAAACAGGACGTAACAGATGTGTGCCTGATAATCCGACATACAGTTTATTGTTGCTGTAATAGATACCTAAACCGATATCAAAACTTTGTTTTGAATCTTTTCCTGTCGGAACAGCCGGATCTGCGCTACCTTCGGGCAGTTTCCAGCTTTCCGTTTCAAGAGTACTAAAAAATACTCCTGCAGATAAACCTAAACTTAAAGAACCTTTTCCTAATCCGGTCTTATACGCATATCCGACGTTAAATGATGGTGTTCTAAGGAAACCTATCTGGTCATTTAACAGTGTAACACTCAAACCTCCATCCGTATTTCCGATATGTAACGGACCGTTTACATTCAATATAGTTGTATTAGGAGCTTTATCGAATCCTGTTGTTTGACTTCTGTTTAATGCGATAATATTAAAATACCGGCTTGTGTCGCTGCCGGCGTATGCCGGATTGATAAACGCCGGATTGAATGATGTTTGAGTAAACAGCGCTTCGCTTTGTGAAAACAAACATCCTCCGTAAAGCATTAAAAAGAACATTACTCCTTTCAACAAAATATCGGCAATTTTGCCTATTATGTTGATTTGTAAACTTTGTGCAAAGTAACGCATTTTTTTTTGTATGAGCAAGAGCAGTAATTCTTTCTTGTTAATAAATACTAATTTTTATTCAACGTTTTTTGTTGATACCATATCCATTTCAACGGGATATCGTGTCTGCAGGCAATTTTGTAATCTTCTTCAGAACAGGCTATAATCAGCGCTTTTCTGTCTGTTTTGCCTTGAACTTCCATCCACCAGCGGTTTGTAATATCGCTGTGATAAAAAATTAATTGTTCCGAAGGCGACTCTAAATTGACAAATATTTTTTTTATCCCATTCACATTATTTAACATATTTTCGTGTGCTCTATTTGCGAATCCTTCCGCAATATGCCATATTATTTGTGCGATTAATTCGCTTGTTTGTCCATTTTCTTTAATTTTTTCGAGCCCAAATATAGATATTATTTTTAAATTATCCGACATTCCTGCATATTTCGCTATTAAACAGATTTCTTCGGCGTATAAACCATTGATTCCGGCATGTCGGCAGTCCGGAATTTCGGATTTTTTCACCGCAGTAATGTCTATACTCAGCATATCCGTATCTCTTAACAGGGGTTCGTAGATTTGATTGTTTTCTCTGAATTTCCCAAGTCTTAGCGTTTCAAAGTAGTTGGACGAAAGGTATTCCAACATTTCGGGGTCGCTTAAATATGTTTGATACGCCATTATATTAAGATTGAACAGATATTCCAATCTGTTGCTTATCAGCCAGTCTAAAAATCCGGATTTGGTAACCGAAGGTGAAATTATACTTGCCGACAATTTATTTTCGACATTCTTATCTGTACCGATCAGCGCGTCGAAACAGTGTGCCGATGCATCTGCCGAATTGCCTATAATAATGGTAAATATGTTATTATCCGACAGATGTTTTAAAATTTCGGTCAGGTTATCGGTTTTTGATATTGGGATATTTCCAAGGTCTGCGATGCTGACATTGTTTGAAAAATACATTTCATATAATACTTTTCTCACAGACAGGATGTTTCCAACGCTCAATACGGCAATTTCAGTATTGGGCAATCGACGTTCGGTAAAATCAATTTTGTTGATGAATTTATATTTCATCTCTTTTGATTTATCCTCGAATTTTGTTTTGTCTATGGGTTCAATTATATCGAATATATTTTCCATTTTTACGATAATTTCTTTGTAATTGTCACATTTAGCGTTTATTTTTTCCCGCCGGAAACAATATAATTGTTGACCGGCGAAAATTGTTTAATTATTTTTTTCTTTTTTTACGGATATTTTTTTTGCTGTTGTTTTTTTTGTTGTTGTTTTTGCTTTGCCGTCTTTTGTTTTAGCATCTTTATCGACCTGTGATGCAATTAATTCTTGGCATTTTTCTTTTGTTATATCTTCCTTCTTCACATTTTTAGGCAGACGGTAGTTATTGCCGTTGTAGGAGATATATGGACCGTATCTGCCGTTGAGGACTTTAATGTCGTCAAAATCTTGTATTATTTTTTCTTTGTCTTTTTTGTCTTTTTCTTTTATGAGTTCTATTGCCTGTTCTTTGGTAATTGTGTATGGGTCGTCTTCTTTTTTAAGCGCCACATATTGTTTTCCGACTTTGATGTATGGTCCGAATTTTCCTATGGCTACGGTCATTTCTTCTTCGCCGTATTTGCCTATTTGTCTTGGTAATTCAAACAATTTCAGAGCTTCGTCCAATGTGATGGTTTCTAATAGTTGACCTTTTTTCAGTCCTGCATACACCGGATTGTCGTCTATGACGCCGAGCTGGGCTACGGGCCCGAAACGCGCTAATCTGACGGATATTGGTTTGCCTGTTTTTGGGTCGGAGCCGAGAATCCTTTCGGAACTTGCAGGACGGGAGACTTCTTTTGTTTTTTCTATATCTTCGTGAAAAGGTTTATAGAATGTGTCTATCATTTTTGTCCATTCCAATTCTCCGGATGCGATTTCGTCGAACTGTTCTTCCACTTTAGCGGTAAAATTATAATCAATAATGTTTTCAAAGTGTTCGACCAAAAAGTCGTTGACTAATATTCCTATATCGCTTGGGAAGAGTTTTGCTTTTTCGGTGCCTGTTGTTTCCTTCAGTTTTTCTGTTTTGACAGTGTCGTTGAGCAGCGAAAGTTTCAAATATTCTCTAACTGTTCCGGCGCGATCTTCTTTTGTGACGTATCCGCGCTGCATTACTGTATAAATTGTAGGCGCATAAGTTGATGGTCTGCCGATGCCGAGTTCTTCCATTTTTTTCACTAAACTTGCTTCGGTATATCTGGCAGGATGTAGAGTAAAACGTTCGGTTGCAACTATTTCATTACGTAAAAGCTGTTGATTTACTTTTAATGGAGGCAGGAGGTTTTCCGATTCTTTTTCCTCTGTTTCATCGTCATTCGATTCGATATATACTTTCAGAAATCCGTCGAACAGAATCACTTCACCCACAGCCTGAAATTTATATTTGCTGTTTGATATGGCTACTGTGATAATGGTTTTTTCCAGCGAGGCGTCGCTCATTTGGGAGGCTATGGTGCGTTTCCATATCAGTTCGTACAGTTTTTTTTCCTGCGCTGTTCCTTCTATGGTTTGATTTTGTATATATGTCGGCCTGATTGCTTCGTGGGCTTCCTGCGCTCCTTTGGATTTTGTTTTATACTGACGGACTTTGGAATAATTTTCTCCAAAGAGCGATATGACTGTGGATTTGGCTGTGTTTATCGCCAATGACGACAGGTTTGTCGAATCTGTTCTCATGTAGGTTATCTGTCCTGCTTCGTACAGGCGCTGCGCAATGGACATTGTTTGACTTACCGAAAAACCGAATTTCCGTGCTGCTTCCTGTTGCAGTGTGGAGGTGGTGAAGGGTGGTGCGGGCGATTTTTTTGCAGGTTTTTTTTCTATTTCCGAAATCGAAAATTCCGCCTGTTTACACAGATTTAAAAAATCTTCCGTTTCTTTTAATGTTTTAAACTTTGTGTTTAACTCGGTTTTCAATAAAAATTTCTCGTTTTTTTCTGCGGATTTGAATACGGCGGAAACTTTGTAGAAGGATTCCTGTTTGAACGCTATTATTTCCCGTTCCCGTTCCACTATCAGCCTCACTGCAACGGATTGTACTCTGCCTGCCGACAGGGATGATCTAACTTTTTGCCATAAAATAGGCGATACTTCAAATCCTACCAGACGGTCTAATACTCGGCGCGCCTGTTGTGCATTCACTAAATTATTGTCAATAGCTCTCGGCGTTTTTATTGCGTTCAGTATTGCATCTTTGGTGATTTCGTGAAAAACTATTCTGTTGGTATTTTTTTTATTTAACTCCAGAGTTTCTTGCAGATGCCAGGCGATTGCTTCTCCTTCGCGGTCTTCATCGGAAGCCAGCCAGACGGTTTTTGCCGCTTTGCTTAATTTTTTCAGTTCTTTGACTATGGCTTCTTTTCCTTCGGCAATGATGTATTCGGGTTCATAATTATGTTCTATATCAATCCCCATACTGTTTTCTCCTTTTTTCCCCAAATCTCTTATATGTCCGAAACTGGATTTCACGAGAAATTCGTTTCCCAAAAATTTTTCTATTGTTTTAGCTTTCGCCGGAGATTCTACTATCACTAAATTATCCTGTTGCATATATATATTTTCAAACTAATTTTATAATATTTAATAACATATCCTAAGTCAAAATCCGGGCGCAAAGGTAATCATAAATTAATTCAAATTTCAAAATTCGCTTTTTTGAATTATCTGTTTTTTTAATTTTGAAAGATGATTTAATTGAATTTTAGAATTATATAATTTAGACTTTTATTTAATTGATGTTTTTAATCATATTAATTACATTGACATATTTTAATTATGAATTATGAATTTACTTCTACAGGGTTTTGAATTATATCAGTATTATTTCTACCTGATTTTCCAAACAAAACAACCTCAGTAGCTGTAATGGAATATCATATATCAAACCTCATTACCTAAGCCGGACAAGCCGGAACCAAAAAAGATATATTTGACTGTGTCGAACTGATATTTCAAATTGTTGTGTTTTTAAGGAAGTACAAAACCTTATTTCTACCTTATTCAAATAACAAAACAACCTCAGTAACTACGGTAATCTCCAC
>JAISRS010000196.1 GCA_031273485.1 Prevotellaceae bacterium | reverse complement strand
ATATAATCGAGGTTCGCCTCCGTTACAGTAACTCTGTGTAATTTTGACTTTAAGACTTCTATTATCATATCTATTTTTTCAATTAACAGTTTGCAAAATTATATATTTTTCCGTAAGATGGATGTAATATCTGCCGAAGAGTTACTGTTTCAGTCCCAAAAAAGATTGATTTTAACGGAATTTATCTGCTTTTATACAGCAATTTTCGACTGCTTCCACCGACTTAATCTTTCGATAAATAGTCTGTTAAGCCCCGCCACGAAATAATATCATGCTGTAACCGAAAAAAAATCCGGTTTCTGCGAATTTTCTTTTAATCCACGATTTCTTTTAATCCACGATTTCTTTTAATCCACGAATTACACGGATTACACGAAATTTAAATCCTGCGGATTTTTACGAATTAACACGAATTTAAATCCTGCGGATTTTTGCGAATTACACGAATTAAAAAATCCACGAATTTTTTTTAATCCACGAATTACACGGATTACACGGATTTTTTTGTCGCCGATTTTTACGAATTAACACGAATTAAATCCTGCGGATTTTTTCCAATCTACGCAATTGTCAATCCTGAAAATCTTGTTAATCCTGTAATCAAGGCTCAGACATTTCCACGATTTTTTTTATCCACGAATTACACGGATTAACACGAATTTTTTTTGTCGCCGATTTTTATGAATTAACACGAATTAAATCCTGCGGATTTTTTCCAATCTACGTAATTGTCAATCCTGAAAATCTTGTTAATCCTGTAAAAAAACCATGTTAATCCTGTAATCAAGGCTCAGACATTTCCACGAATTTCATAATTCATAATTCTGTCTGCCCCGTCTGTTACCTCCTTTGGGGGGATAGGGGGGGGGCTGTCATCTAATCTTTACAGGCGAATTTCCATGTCAATCTTGCTCCGAACATGCGGGGTAGCCCCGGTACATAAGTCGGTACGCCGAACATCATTCCCGTATTGCCGGCGCCGATGATATATTTTTCGTCCGTCAGGTTTGTTCCGAATACGGAGAGAGTTAAGCCCGGATTGTGAAGTCTAAAGGCAAGATTTACATTCAGCAATCCGAAAGCATCCTGTTCCAGTCGGGCAAGCGACGGATTTTCCGGTACCGCATCGTTGGAATCATCGAACCATATATGACTTTTCCACGAATATGTGGGCGTAAGAGCTATCTGCAAATTACCGAAGACGTCTATTTTGGCATTGAAACCTATGGAGAAACTGTTTTCGGGCGTCATGCGGAAGGTTTTTCCAGCATATTCCTGCCTGTTGCCGTCGCTGTCTTCGTCATTGAAACGAGCGTGGATGTAGGCATAGTTTCCGAAAATTTCGAGATATTTCAACAGGGCGGCTTTAGCGGTGATTTCCGCTCCGTAGGAGGTTGCTCTTCCGGCATTGTCGGTTAAATAGTTTCCTGCTATCCATTTTCCTGTTTGAAAATCGTTATAAAGCTGATAGAAAACGCCCATGTCGAACCAGAACCGTTGTTGTGCAGTCCATTTGAATCCGGCGTCGAAACTGTGGACTTTTTCGGCATTCATTATTTCGAGCTGGGTTGAGTTAAATTGCAGTACATTAGGACGCCGTCCTTTGGCATATCCGGCGTAAACGTTTGAAGATGCGCTGATATCATATTTCAAATTAAGACGGTAGGTCAATGATACAAAATCTCTTTGCGCTTCGGTGAAGGCTATCGGCGCAAAAAAGAAATTGGGAGCGCTTCCCAAAAGAGAGCCGAGTGTGGATGGCACGGAGCCAAGCAGATGGGCTTCGGTAGAAGTTTTAAATGACTCTTCGGTAATACGAATACCTCCGGTGATGCTGAGTTTCGGCAGTAGTTTATATGTTGCATCCGCAAAAATATCGTATGCGTAATTCACGGCGCCATAGTTGCTTTCTTCCTCATGATTTGTGGGTAAGGGTAAATCGTAGGGTAATCCTAAATAAGCGCCCGGGATTGCCTGCATGGGGTAATATGTTCCGTCCGGCTGAATCATCGGGGGAGCGCCCGGGATGTTCATCATCTCAAAAAGCGGATAAATCATATATTGTTCATCGGGACCGAACCAGTATTTTCGTGTCACATTTTCGCGCCAGTAGCCTGCTCCGACAAAACCGTTCAGGCGGCTGTTGACCGAAAAATTATATCGTAATTCTTGAGTAAACTGTTTGGTTCTTACGGCTTCCGCCATATCAATTGCCGGCGCTACGGTTCCGTCGCCGTCCCATCTTGTATCAACTGTGTTGTTATAGTAGGAAGTGATGGAACTTAGATAGTTGTTTTCGTTGAAATAATATTTTGCGGTGAGTGATGTTCCAAGCAATTCGCGTTTGTCGTACCATGTTTTTCCTTCGTCGAACGAGGCTTCATATTGAAATATATCGCTTATGCCGTTGGCATTGGGGTAGCGTTTGCTCATGAAAGCCGTTCCGGGATTATCGTCTTTCTGGTAATTGACCACGAGGTCGAAACTTAGATTCTTAACGGGCAGATAAGTTGCCGAAAAACGTCCTCCTGTGGTGTTTCTGCCGTTGAGTTTGCCGCCGGAGGTGTTGGTGACGTAGCCGTCCTGATAACTGTAAATACCGGAGGCGCGGGCAAACAGTTTGTCTTTCACAATGGGCAGATTGATGGCTCCTTCGACTTCTTTCATGGCATAGTTGCCTATGCCTGCGGAGAGGTATCCTCCGAAGGAGTGTTCCGAACGTTTGGTGATGAAATTGACTGCTCCGATTTGCGAGCCGCGTCCAAAGAGCGTCCCCTGCGGACCTTTTGCCACTTCGATGCGTTCCATGTCGTAGAGCGCTGCCACCGACATGCCGTAGCGACTTGTAGGCACGTTGTTGTAGTAAACGGAAACTCGTGGTTGCTCGGTGAGGGAGAGATCGTCGCTGGTGAGTCCGCGGATAACAAAATAGGGGCGATGCGGGGTTTGGATGTAAATGTTTAAGCCGGGAATGAGGGCGGCTAACTGCTCCATAGTGCGGGTATTGGTGTTTTCCAGCATTTGCGCCCCGACGGTGGACATGGTAATTGGTATATCTAAGAGTTGCTGTTCACGCTGTTGCGCGGTAATGGTAACAGGTTCAAGAGCGACGGCATCTCTGTCGAGCGTAAAATTCAGTTCGTTACTTCCGTTTTGCAGGTCAATGTCGGCAGTTGCGGTATTATAACCTGTAAAGGATACTGTTATCGACAGTTTTCCCGTTGGCAGATTTTGGAGAGAATATTCTCCGTCGATGTTGGTGTTTACCTCTGCGCTATGTCCTGCAATGGTTACGGTAGCGCCTGCAATGGCTTCCTGATTAAGGTTGATAACTTTTCCGTGAACGTCGCCTCTGTTTTGAGCCGAAATGTCAAAAGCGACAGCGAACAGTAAAAAAACAATGCATAATTTCCGAAAACCGGATTTTTTAAATGTACTTAAATAATAATATTTCATATTTTCCTTCAGAATTAATATATAAATTTATAATCGTTTATCGTTATTTTATTTCTTTCGTTTAACTCTCAAAAGATGTTTACAGCCTTAATAAAAGAAAATTAATTACGAGTATCATAAAATAACGTGCAAATGTAGTGAATTTTAATTGCCGCAATATTCTGTTGCTACTAAAACGAAAAATAAAGCTGCAATCACGAATTTGTCATTTGTCACCGAATTACACGAATTTTTCTTTATTCTTTATTCATAATTCAATTAACCGGCGGCGACAATGTTTTTATCATTTTGTTCATTTTTTACTGTTGGTTAAAAAAATATCTCTATCTTTGCGCCCAAAATAATAAAATTTATAACTAAAAAAGTAATAAAAAAACAGTAAACATGGAATGTCTTTTCTCACATAAGTTCCCTGTAGTCAGTACAGGTCGTTGTGAAGCAGTTTACTGTTTTTGGCATGTTCCTATAGAGAGAGAGAGAGAGAGAGAGAGAGAGAGAGAGAGAGAGAGAGAGAGAGAGAGAAGATCAGCGAGTTACAGCAATCCGGTAGTACTCGCGCGAGGGAATTTTTCCACACTTTATATACGCCATATATATATGCTGCAACAAAATTCTGTGTTGCGGCAAGGCTGCTGCAATGGATTTTTTTGTTCCGCAGACTGCGGTCAGGAAACTGCACTGTGTATTCTTCGTTCCGCAGACTGCGGCGGGAAAATTACACGGAAGTACGTATGTTTAAGGGATTATTATCCAATGTCGGTTTAAAAAAAACTGTATGACGATATGAACAGAACAGGATTACATGGAACGCAACAATCACGCAAAGAAACGATGAATCGTTGCCCGGTAACAAACGGACTGAAAACCGGAGGCGAACCCCGAAAAGCCTTTAACAGAGTAGGGAAAATCAAATTACAAATCATCAAAATTTACTGTTTATGACAAAATCTATCTCCGGAAAGAAACCCCGGAAAAAAACCGAAAGATCACAACCTCAACCTGTGTTACAAAAGAAGCAGCGGAATAGAATCGCCGACTGGCTGATTAAAGCTTTTGGCATCAAAAGCATGATTATGGCAGCAGCAGGATGCTTGCTGCTATATGTCGTTATTTCCGAAAATAAAGGTTATCAATGGATGTGGACAAATTTGCTTAAAGCCAACTGGAATATCATCCGGCAGCACCGCAATGCCACGTTGGACGAACGCTATCAGATGAAGTTGGGGTTCGATTATGTTTTCTGGAACTACGTCAAACAAAACACGCCGGAAGATGCCGTTATCCTTTTTCCTCTCAAGGAATACAACACGGAAAAGGCTGACAATCGCCAATTGACCTATAAAACCAACAATAAGATGTGGGTAACGCATTTTATCTATCCGCGCAGAATGCTGTACAAGGATGAACAGGATACCAATCCGCTCTATAAGGAGGTGACGCACGTAGCCATTATTGCCGGACACGGTTACGAAGATCTGGAATATCCGGCAGGTAACAGGACGTATTTTACGGTGTTACCGAAAAAACAGGGAGATAATAATTTAACTAACAAATAAAGATAAACAAAATGGCTTTTTTAGGATTATTTATTACAATAATATCAGGTATTGGCGTAGTATTAAGCATTTCGCGCCGACTGAAGTTGGTGGAAGTATTGGGCTTGTCGTTTCCGGTAGGAATGGGCTTGCAGACTTTTCTGATGGTTTGTCTCGACAGTGCGGGCATCCGGCTGACGGCGACTTCCGTTTTTGCGGTTTCACTGTTGATTACAGCCGGATTGGGCGTATATCTGTATTTCTTGCGCGCACAGCTGAAAGACTGGTTGAAGTATATCGGTACGTTTACCTGTCCGAGAATAACATGGCTGTGGCTACTGGGCCTGATTGCCGTTGGCGTGGTTGTGGTGATGAATGTGGCGAAAACCCTGTATTATCCTACTTTCGATACCGACAGCGTGCGTGGATTCAACCTCATAGGTATGGCTGTCGCCAACGAAGGAACGATAAGAGGATTGAGCCTGTTTAACGACGCCAACTATGCGATGCGGGGCGCCGGATCATATATTACCTATACCCCGCTCACTCAATTGTCATATACATACATGTATCTGCTGGGTTTTGAAACATCCAAAATGTCAAATGCCCTGTTCTTTATCTCATTTATTCCTGTATTTTACGGTATTGTAAGCCGTTTTGCCACGCACACGCTTGCGGCTCTTACCACCCTGCTGACCATTATCACGCCCGAAATGCTGGGCTTTTCTTCCATGTCGGGAACAAATTTTATACATGCCGTATATGCTTCGTCGGGGATTTTGTTTTTTGTAACATGGTATTACAAAAAAACTCCTTCGTTCCTCTGGATAGCCGCCATGCTGCTGATGTTAAACAACTGGACACGCAGCGAAGGATTGGCATTTATCGGCGCAGCCTGTTGCCTGTTGCTGTGGAACAGCATCAAAATCAAACGGTATAAAACACTTGTTTTGTTTACCGGATTATGTTTATTCCCTTTTGTTTTCTGGAACCTGTTTCTGAAGATATACAATCTGGAAGCAGTAAATGCCGTCATCCTGAAACCATTCTGGGATAGCGGAAAAATAACCGTTATCATTACGGAAATGTGGCAACTGTTTAAAGCCGGCGCCTACTACGGCATTTCGTTTGTGCTGTTTTTGATTGTCTTTCTTTCCAATATACGGGCTATTGTCAAAAAACAGGATCATGCCGTTTCGTTACTGCTGTTGCTGTTTTCGTGGATATTCTATACGATCCTGATTTATCAGGTTGATTATATCTGGGATACCTTAGAGAATGTGATGCGATATTCGTATAAGCGATTTTTGTTTTCGTTTATACCGTTGTTGTGGTTCTATATCGCAGCAAATCATAATATAAAATGGCTGTTCGACAAGGCGGATAATTTTCTGTTTTCTATAAAACCGCCCGCAAATCAAAAGACAAAAAAATGAAAACACTGTCTATCATAATCCCTGCCTACAACGAAGAAAAGACCGTTATCCCGCTTTTGCAAAAAGTGGCGGATGTGAAATTGATAAACGACATCCGAAAAGAAATTATCGTTGTCAACGACTGTTCGCGCGATGCTACGAAACAGCTTGTGTCCGCATATATTGCGGCGCATCCCGACGAAAATATCATCCTTGTCAATCAGGAAAACAATCGGGGGAAAGGCTACTCTATCCGCAAAGGACTTGAATATGCTACGGGCGACTGTATTGTTATTCAGGATGCCGATTTGGAATACGATCCCGAAGACTACAACGTGTTGTTGAAAGTATTTTTGGATGAAACTTTAAAAGTGATTTACGGTTCCCGTTTCCTGAAAAAAGGAAACAGACATTCCTACCAGCGGTTTTATATCGGCGGACGTATCGTTACCATAATTACTAATATTTTATTTTGCCAGAATCTGACCGATGAACCTACCTGTTACAAACTTTTTGATGCGTCATTTCTCAAATCAATTTCGTTGCAATGTACCGGTTTTGAATTTTGTCCCGAAGTAACGGCGAAAGTAGC
>JAISRS010000308.1 GCA_031273485.1 Prevotellaceae bacterium | reverse complement strand
TTTTCCTGTTACCAGCGAACCAAACAAATAAATTGATTGACAACCTTCCTTTTTGAGTAAATCTGTAGCGATTTCAATATCGTTTCTATATTTTCGTGGTATATTAAGTTCCATATTTTTCCCTAATCATGCTTCGACCAATGTATGTTTTTCAGGGTTTCCTGTAAAACTTTATCAACATCTTCTTTTCCTGTTAAACAATTTCTTAAACGAGACTTGTCCTGCTCCGTTAAAGCCATATTTTCCATTTTCATTGAAAAATCTATATTTTCTATGATATTTTCCACATCATTTGCCATAATTTCCTCCAAAAAATACTTTTCATCATAATTTTATTATATGATGCATTAAATTTTTTGTCTCCCCCTCCGTCTATTTCCAACGCTTTGGCGGCGAAACGTATACAGGACTGTTATGCGAAGTAACGCATTGCCTTTTCAATTTGTAAACTTTGATAAAGTATAAAGTGTTTTTTTAAATTCAATAAATTTATCTTTAATATTTATTGAATTATTGTTTAACCTATTTCTAGGACTTGAAACTTCAAGACGTTCCAGTCTTGACCTTATTGCCATGCGTCCATAAAAAAATCGCCATCTTTGCGAGTTAATGCATGCCGCAAACCAAATAAGTTCATTAAGATTCATTCTAAATTTAGGCTTTAATATACGAACAGCAGAACCACCATTTCCTCTTGCCATAAACGGCCACGGCTGAATATATGCTTGTCCAAAGGCAGTTACGGTAATACCTCCATCCTGAAATATTTCACCTTTTTCATTATCAACCAGCCTGATTATGCTGTTTGTTGTATCACCGGAAGATATATATGGATAATCCCCCTCATGATAATTCTTTTCACCACTAGATTTTCCATTAAATACTTCAAAAAAATACGATATTTGCTTTGTCTGAGATAAGGGTAAATTGGGTAAGTCATTCCAAATACTGGTAAAATCATTTAATGTAATGTCGGCAAGCGTGGGCATTGCGGTAATCGCACGAAATAAAGACATACGGACATCTTCTTCAAAACTTTGTAATTCTTTATTAGAAATGTTTTGTTGTGGAAACCATTGCTGAGGGCTCCATTCATTGCCAGTAAGAATGTTTTCTGATACAATAGTAATATAATTAGCCCCATTAACAGTAACACCCGTCATAAATTTATGGAAAGCATCCAACACATCCGGCAATTGATTGCCTTCACAGGTAATTCTTCTACCTTTTAGTTTTTCAAACCCATCATTCCATATTCTTGCCATAAAAACTTTATCATTTTTCTGTTGAGGCACATTAGATTTGGCAATCATAATTGTTGTAGCTGCGGCCGTAGGATAAAATAAATCTTCAGGCATACTAATCATGCCCAAAAGAGTATGATTCCTTGTAAACTCTTTACGCCAAGCGGCATTATCTTCATCAGCGAATATTCCAGCCCAAACGATTGAGACAAATATTCCTTCCGGCATTAATGCGGACATAGAAGCATCAATAAAATCATGTTCAGGTTCATTATCTTGAGAAAACGGCGGATTCAAAAACGCCCTTGTAAATTTTTGTTGAACTTCTTCGCGAGAGTCTTTTTCAAAACAGCTTCTATTTTCAATATGGCTTTTGCCATCACCACGAAAAAACATATTTAATGTTGATAATGCCCAAATAGTTGGATTAGTGTCAAACCCATATAGGGATGCTTTAGCTTTTTGTATTGCTTTCGGTCCATGCGCCTGATAAAACATTCTGTCAAATGCGGACACAAGAAAGCCGCCAGTACCGCAAGCAATATCTATTACCATATCAGTAATTCCAACATCAACAAGGTCTACACAAAATTTTGTGATATGCCTGGGGGTAAAAACAATTCCCAGGGCATTATTGTCGTATCCATAACGGAGAAAAGCTTCGTAAAATAAGCCTAAAAAATCTATATCAGTCTGTAAAACCGCCCGTATATTAAGTCCGCGCATAAGATGAACTATCCGTCCAATATACGGGCTTAATCGTTCATAATCCGCACCAAGTAATTTTAAAGATTCTATTAAACGACATTTCTTTTGTTCATTCAGATCAACTGATTCTTTTATTGCAAGTTCCAATAAGGAATTAATACTATTCAGGGCATTATTGGAACTTATGTCTATCGTGCCTTGATACATCGCAACTGTTAAAGCTCCAATAACTTTTGGACGCAACGGCGCTTCAACTTTTGCTTGCCGCAATATCTTGCTTAGTTCAATTGCGGAATCAATAAATTCAGTAACGCTTGGTACTTGAACATTAGTTGTTCCGTCATTTGCCTCAATTGCCGCTTCTATTTCAGCTCTTGCTGGTATGGTTGTAATCTCAAATCCTTTAGACTTTAATGAAACCCATGAATCTTTGCGTAAAAATCTAACTTCAATTACATACCCGGTATCCTCTTCTCCTGCAACACCGATAGCTATTTTGATTTTGTATTTTTGATTTTCATTAATTTTATCAGAGTAATAAATAGCTTCTTGCAAGGCATTTTCAATTTTTGAAGCTTCATTTTTTGTTTCAATGACCAGTATTGGATTTCCTTGCAGACAAAACAAAAAATCAGGACGTTCTAAACCCAATCCAATATCTTTAAAACAATCTATTATTTCTTGCTCTTCTAAACATGAACCGCCGACGGACAAATGTTGAACATTCCAGCCTCTTTTACGAGCTTGTTCCCTGACAAAGTATCTGACTCTGCTTTCAGCACGCTTTTGCTTCATATATTCCTCAATTTTCATTGTTGCACATATAGAGGAATTTGTTCAAGTAGTTTTTAGAAATTTTTACTTTTGGAACAAGTTCAATGCGTTTCCCCCCCTACCCGTTCACCCCCTCCACAATCGGGGACCAGGGGCCGGTGTCGCCCTTGGCGTTTTCGTAGCAGGTGGCGTAGTAGACGGTTTCGCCCTTCGTCGCCTCCGTGTGCGTAATCACGATGGAGGCCCGGCGGCTGAAGCGCGACTTGGGCAGGTCGGCCCCGGCCGCCGGACGCGCGCCCCCGACCTGCCAGCCGTAGCGGACGCCGTACGCGTCATCGGGCTTCACGGCAGTCCGCGTATC
>JAISRS010000053.1 GCA_031273485.1 Prevotellaceae bacterium | reverse complement strand
AACAGGTGTTTCGAAAGAAACTTCCTGCTCCCGTTTCAAAAAACCGGCTTCCCGAGCCTGTTGGATAATTTAATCCTGCGCCGAGGGCAGGATGGAGGGCAAGCGCAAGGCTTGCCCCTACCCCTACGGCGGCAGGGGTATTCGTGGTGTTGCCGTTTCTGCCGGGTGGTTTTACAAATGTTTGAGCAAAACTACTGTTGTTCATCCCGCATCCTGTCATTGCCATTTTGGCAATGACTAATTTAAATTTAAATTTAAATTTTGTTTTCATTTGCTGTGATAATTTCATCGTACCTATTCAATGTGTCTTCGAGTAATCTGATATGTCTTGATCTTCTAAATAACAATTTAGTCCATTCGTGAATCATAAAAATTAAATCTTTCCATTGCATAACTTCATTGGTTAGTACCGTATTATTTTCCATAGAAGGTTTTGTAATGTTCAGAATAGACTGCGCCACATGCGCTATAACAGGAACCGTGATTAAACTGTTAATTTCAAAAATATTCCGAACGGATTCGTTTCTTTCGTAAATTAATTTGTAATTAATTGTTTCCAATACATCTTTATTGAATAAAAACCGAAGAGCCATCCGTATAGATCTAAATCTTTCATGCAGTTGATCATAATCTACTTCATTCGGAATCATCTCGGTTATATCCCTATTTTGTATATCCAATAATGATTGGAGAAGTATCGTTTTACTGTGTTCATCAGGACAATTATTGTTGATATAACGAATTGCCTCCGTTATATTTCCTTCTACCGTGATATTCCACTCTATTATTTCAAAACAATTTTGGATATATTGCAAATTTCGACAAAGATGGTTAAGATACAATTCTCCGGATCTGGATATCTTAACTTTTGAGTTACGTTTTGCAGCAATCGCATCTTCGGAGGGTCCGAACCCTGAAACATATAATAATCTTTTTTCCGGTGAACGTAATATTTGAATAATGTAATCCGCTCTTTCTTGATTTTGTACACTTTTGTCAAAAATACTAATATGGTCTATCAAGTTTTGTATAGTAATATCATTATTCGCTCTTGCAATATATAATGCGTTAAGAATTCTTAACAAAATAAGTGAAGGATATCCATTATTAGGGTCACGAAATATATTGGTAATTAAATGGTCGTCCGGGTGCATTTTACCGGCATCGAAATCGTAAGAATGCAAACAACGTATCAGTATATCTTCCTTAGGGTCGACTTCATCCCAGGGAATGGTGTGATTATAAAATAAACGTTTACATAGCTGCAAACTTCTTCTGACGCTTAATCCGGATAAAGATTCTAACGTTTGCCCTAATCTCTCATATCTTTGGTTCTTAAGCTGATCATATATAAAATCTAATCTGTCGTCAAAATTTTTCAGATACGCCCTATCTATATTTTGTCTCATCGTAACATACTGAGCCTCTTCGTTCTTTCTGTTGTTTCTATAATGTTCCATTCGTTTCAATACCAGTTCCATTGGAAAAATTCCGACGTGTTCAAATACTCTGAATGGGAAGGAATAATTGTTTCTAACATGATTAAAGGTTGTTATTCTTGTTGTTAAAATTATTTTTATTTTGGATGCCTGACTTATTTTATTCAATTCTTCAATAATTGGCTTTTGGTATTCTTCGTATAATATATCAATATTGTCGAATATGCATAGAAAACAGGTTTGGTCTCTACGAGGATAAGTATCATGATAAAATGTGAGCATTTTCAGTAACGCATATACGCCTGTTTTAATGTCAAATCGTTCATATTTGTCAATAATCCATTCCAGAATCCCCTCTAATTTATCCGTTTCCCCCCATTGACTCCAATCAGGATTGTTCATGAGCGCCTTTCTCATACCAAAAAATATACCATCACGTTGATGGTCTTCAATAAAGCTATCCAAAATAATACACCTACAAAAGACATCCTGTATATTCTCTATCAAATCATAAAATAACTTGCGATAAAACTCAACGACTATATCATCTTTAGGTGTAAATGGAAATGCATTAAAATCAAAAAAAACATGTATATCTTTATGTCTTTGACAGGAGCCATAATAACGACAACCTCCATGGTTTTTATGTTTGTCTAAATACGTTGATACATATCTCAACAAAGCCGTTTTACCGCTTCCTAATGCTCCCGTTAGCACAATAACGCCCTCCTCGCCAATTAGCAGTCGATTAATCAACGCTTTTTCTACAGTACCTAATCCGCTGTAATCTGCGATAAAATCAACATGTTCTATTTTGGCTTCAGACGCTATATCTATTAATTCCCTGCTAATACCGGGATCCGCGCTTTTATATTGCGATTCGGATGAAAAATAAGTATATTTTGGGCGGTTATCATTAATAATAATATAGTCGCCATGTTTTTTCCAATCATATCCATCGAATATTTGCTCTACAAGCGCATCTATTACATTTTTGTATAACCTGTTTCCGGGTTTATACGGAAGGTTTTGAAATAAAATTTTCATAATAATTCTTTTAATTTGTTTAACATTACATTTATTTTATTAATAATTTCGTCATTCGTTGCGGTTAAGCGTACCTGGTTGATTTTATTTTTAATTGGCGCTCCCTGTGTTGCATTAATTATAATGGCTTTTGTTCTCTTGGCAGGATCATTTATTGACTTCGACAAAGACGATAGTATTTCAATATCTATTTCAATATCTGCCAATTTGCTATTGTCTTTATTTTCAACATTAGCTTTTATATTTTCTAAAATTCGCATCATTTCACAAATGGTTTTTTGCTCTATATTTTTTTCTACAAATTTATCGTAAAGTAGAGTCATTAGATACAACATAAAAGCAATGATTATTCCGGAGCCTATTAATTCTATCCATGTATTAATAAATAAGATTTTGTCGAAACTAATTTCTTTGTGCCACAGGATCACGGGCCATATTAACAGTATTAGTACAGAAAGCATGACGGCGATTAATTTTCGCATATATTTCCATCTCGGTTTTCGTAGAGACGCAATGCATTGCGTCTCTACATGGTTGCCGACACCATTTATAATCGTATTCCTTTCCATTATTTATTATTTTTAATTATTACCATATTTTCAATTTTTAACCCTAACAGGGGTTTTGAACCCTGTTAGGGATTGTTCCCCTACAGTAGCGACGCTGTAGGGGCGTTGCGTGCAACGCCCCAGCGTCTCTACATTCGCTTTCCGTTCAATTGTCTGCTGATTCCGTTGATTCTTCATTGTCAGCATTTGATTTTTTACTTTTTCTCCGTCCTTTTTCCTGCGCCATGATGTTGGCATAGCGGGTAACGCGGGCGTTAATTTCGGAAAAGAGTTCTGCGTAGGGTTCTTCGCCGTTCAGAGCAGCATCGGCTTCAAACAGGGAGATCAGTTTCAGGTATGCGGCGTCCATTTTTTTACGCACTTCCTTCATTTTAAGGTGAGTTCGCTGTGCTTCGGCAGAGTAGCGGCTGCCCATCAGCGCTGTGAGTTCCTGATTGTAACCCCGTATTTCCTCTATCAGGGCGGCGATGCCTGTGGTTTGCACTTCGTTTGGTCGGGCGTCGAGTTCCTGCAGGAGGTTGTAGATAGCGGCTGTTTCTTCATCGAGAGGCAGACGCGCAAGATTCTTGTTGGCGTCGAAGAACGGTTTGAGGTGTTCCGCCGCCTTCCGGATGTTGTTGTCCTTGTGTTTGAGCGCCACCTTCAGCAAGGCTTTCATGCCGGTAAAACTGTTGTCGCGCGCTGCGTCCACGAGGAGGATTTCGTCGCTTTCGTCGTATTTGCGCACTTGCAACGCCACAACGTCTTCTTCTTCCAGATAGCGGGTGATGAGAGCTGCCTGCGCTGCTATTTTCGACGAACGGGCAATCACAGCCGGCGTAAGCAAACCATGTATTTCCGTAAAGAACTCGAAATGTCTGTTGTTCGTGAATTGTTTGACATCAATACGTATTATTAATTTTTCCATGTGATAAAAATTTGATAATTAATGAATAAAATTTTATTTAAATGTTCTTTTTTACTGAATTTACTCCTGCAAATTGCAGGAAAAGGGGCAAGAACTTCTGAAAATGTTCCTGCAAATTGCAGGGAATGATCAAGAGCTTCTGAAAGTGTTCCTGCAATTTGCAGGAGATGATCAAGAGCCTCTTGAGATGTTCCTGCAATTTGCAGGAGATGATCAAGAGCCTCTTGAGGTGTTCCTGCAATTTGCAGGAGATGATCAAGAGCCTCTTGAGGTGTTCCTGCAATTTGCAGGAGATGATCAAGTGCTTCTTGAGGTGTTCCTGCAATTTGCAGGGGAAAAATACGGGTTTTTCGGTACTGTTTCGCAACGGAAACTGGGAACATAAAAAAAGCCGCACATACCAAAAATATGTTGCAGTTTGATAGTATTTTTGAGGGATTTTTAATACTCGCGCGAGAGAGTTATCTACATGTGTTAATGTGTATCTCGCTGATATTCTCTCTCTCTCTCTCTCTCTCTCTCTCTCTCTCTCTCTCTCTCTCTCTCTCTCTCTTACAAAAGCCATACCAAAGCAGTTAGCGTCTTTGTAACTCACTACTTTATTTATTGGGCTATTGTTTGAGAAAATACAATTCATTTTTTTTAAATTTCTCTTTTCGTTAAAAAATCTTCGTTAAAAATATTATTAAAAGTTTCATTAAAATAAAACGCCGCAAAAGTAGTAATTATTTTTGAACAACAACACAAAAAATTTGTTAGCATTGTCTTTTTTGTCGGAATCGGAACCGGCATGGTTAAAGGATTTGCAGGATTATGAGAGGGTTAAGAGGGATGGAAGGATTGAAATTTTTGTGAATATTTTTTTTGATGTATATAAATATAGTGTGTGTTTTTTGTGATTGAAGGAATGTTGATAGAGGAGATGGCTAAATTGGGCGTCTTCTACGTTCGGGGTAGCGAGACGCTACGCCGAACGGGCGCGGCTCTGTTTCCGTAGGTTGCGCCTACGGTTAATAAAGTGTCGTCCCTGCGGGACTTGGCGGACGCAGTCCCCGTTCGGCGTAGCGGAACGCTACGCCGAACGGGGACGGCTCTGTTTCCGTAGGTTGCGCTACGCTCCACCTACGGTTAATAAAGTGTCGTCCCTGCGGGACTTGGCGGACGCTACGCCGAACGGGCGCGGCTCTGTTTCCGTAGGTTGCGCTACGCTCCACCTACGGTTAATAAAGTGTCGTCCCTGCGGGACTTGACGGACGCAGCCCACGTTCGGCGTAGCGGGACGCTACGCCAAACGGGGACGGCTCTGTTTCCGTAGGTTGCGCTACGCTCCACCTACGGTTAATAAAGTGTCATCCCTGCGGGACTTGGCGGACGCAGCGCCCGTTCGGCGTAGCGAGACGCTACGCCGAACGGGGGCCGGCGCGTTTTCCGTAGGTTGCGCTACGCTCCACCTACGGTTAATAAAGTGTCGTCCCTGCGGGACTTGGCGGACGCAGCCCCCGTTCGGCGTAGCGAGACTCTATGCCGAACGGGCGCGGCTCTGTTTCCGTAGGTTGCGCCTACGCTCCACCTACGGTTAATAAAGTGTCGTCCCTGCGGGACTTGGCGGACGCAGCCCCCGTTCGGCGTAGCGTCTCGCTACGCCGAACGGACGCGGCTCTGTTTCCGTAGGTTACGCCTACGGTTAATAAAGTGTCGTCCCTGCGGGACTTGGCGGACGCAGCGCCCGTTCGGCGTAGCGAGACGCTACGCCGAACGGGGGGAACTCCATCCATAGCGCCTCAAAATAAGATTTAGCCTCATTCATCATTAAAAGACGCTTTCGGCATGATTTTTGCCTAATATCTGCGAAATTTTATTTGCACTTGGGAAATAGTTATCGGATTTTGCAAAAAGCACATTAAAAATACCGAATTTCATAGCAGATTTAATAAAAAGAAATTTGATTAGTTGGTTTCAACATATTTATACATGGAACAGTTATTAACATTATATCACATACGGGAAAATATTAAAACACAAATAGAAAACGACGAACAAAACAGTCGGATACAATCCGGAAAAACCGGAAAATTTACTCGGAAGAGATTGCCGAATCATTATAAAAAACTTTTCGCATTACTGATATTCTACACAGGTTGTACGATTGCACAGGCACAAAACATCAACACTTTAAGCGAATGTTTGCAAATTGCTCTGGAAAACAATTATTCTCTGCAAATCGTGAAAAACGAAAACGAAATAGCAAAAAATAATTACACAAAAGCCAATGCGGGATTTTTACCCACCGTAGATGCTTCGGCAAGATACGCAGGAGGATTGAACAGCAATGGCTCTACGGATTTCTCAAACATCGACGCAAAAACAAACGGACAGCTGTCCAATGCGGGTTCGGCTTCGGTGGACGCATCCTGGGATATTTATTCGGGAATGAAATCACATGCCAGGTATGAACAATTAAAAGAACTGAAAGAAATTAGCGATCTAAACACCCGATTCGAAATAGAAAACCTTATAGCAAATGTCGCTTCGGAATATTACTACCTCGTTCAACAGGAACAACATAAAAACAATCTGGAATTTATACTCAGCGTATCGAAAGATCGTTTGCGGATTGTGAAAATCAACTATGAATTAGGCTCGCGCTCCAAACTGGAACTCTTGCAGGCTCAGGTCGATTTCAATGCCGACAGTTCCGCCTTAGTTCGCCAGAAACAGCAAATACTCTCGTCGAAAATCAGACTCAAAACCCTAATGGGCGAACTCAACAGAGAACAACTTGTTCCCGATTCCACAATCAGTCTGCTTCCCACCCTCAATTACACCGATTTATTGGAACAAACCACAGGAGAAAATACGCAATTGCAGCTTGCCGCAAAACAAATAAAAGTCTCGGAACAGGAACTTAAAATTGTACGCTCCAACAGTTTGCCATACCTGCAATTGACATCAGGATATAACTATAATTATAATCGCAATAATAAAGGCGTTATAAAAAGTTCGTACACCAACGGATTGGATTTCGGACTGACGCTTGGCATGAACTTGTTCGACGGCGGAAACCGGAAACGGGAAATAAAAAATGCCGAAATAGCTAAAAAAAATAAAGAATTAGAACAAAAAGAAATCCTTCAAAGCGTAGAAGCGACCTTGCTGGAAATATACACATCTTACGATAATAATCTTGTTTTGATGAAAGTAGAAAGGCAAAACTTGAAAACAGCCCGCGAAAACTTTGAAGTCGCCGCTCAACGCTATCGCTTGGGCGAATTGGCTGGGATTGATATGCGCGAAGCCCAAAACTCGCTTCAAGACGCCGAAAAACGACTGCTGGATGTGGAATTTAACGCAAAAACAGACGAAATAAGTCTTATGATGATTTCGGGAAATATCACAGAATACATGAATTGAATTATGAATTATGAATTTGTGGATAAAGAATGATAGATAGCACGCAGATGACGCAGATTTTTATCTTCACAGAAAGAAATTCGTGGATAAAGAAAAATTGGGCTAAATCTTATTTTGAGGCGCTATGGTAAGACGACTATGTACCCTTCGTTCTGCGTAGCGATAGCCCGAAGGGCTTGATTTTCATAACCGCAGGTCAACGACCTGCGGAATATACAGCGATATACTTCTGCCTGAAACGTAAGTTCGACGTAGTCAAAGGCAGGACTGGAACGTAAATTGAAATAATAATAATTAGTCCTGCCTTTCAGGCAGTTATTCGGGAGGTTACTTCCGCAGGTCGATGACCTGCGGTTATGAAAATTAAGCCCTTCGGGCTACTTGGCGACCTTTTCGTTCGCATTGCTACGGCGCAGCCGGAAACAATAGCGCCTCAAAATAAGATTTAGCCAAAATTCGTGTAATTTGTTTAATTTGGTGACAAAAATTCGTGCAATTCGTAAAAAATCCGCAGGATTTAATTCGTGTAATTCGTAAAAAATCCGCAGGATTTAATTCGTGTAATTCGTAAAAATCCGCAGGATTTAATTCGTGTAATTCGTAAAAATCCGCAGGATTTAATTCGTGTAATTCGTAAAAAATCCGCAGGATTTTTAATTCGTGCAATTCGTGTAATTCGTGGATAAAAAAACGTGGATAAAAAAAACGTGGATAAAAAAAACGTGGAAAGAAAAAATAGTGGATTTATGGGTTTATACATACATATTCCTTTTTGTAAGCAACTTTGCTCGTACTGTGATTTTCATTTCAGCGTGTCGCTCATGCGGACGCGGGAAATGTTGAATTGCCTGATGAGAGAGATGGAGATGAAAGCCGAGAACAACTCGTTGCCGGAGAAAGGCTTCGATACATTGTATTTTGGCGGAGGCACGCCCACGGTATATGGGGCTGATGAAATAAAACAACTGTCGGATAAAGCGCTTTCTCTGTTTTTCCCGAAATTCCCCGAAGAATGGACTGTTGAAGCAAATCCCGACGATCTCGCAACGGATTATCTTGCTCGTCTTGCCGATATGGGCGTGAATAGACTAAGCATAGGTTTACAATCGTTTATCGACAGAGATTTGCAGATAATGAACCGCCGTCATTCCGCCGGTCAGGGAATAAAATCGGTGGAAAACGCCCAAAAAGCCGGATTTAACAATATAGGCATTGATTTGATTTACGGATTTCCGGGCATGAGTTTGGAGGAATGGAAATATAATCTGGAGTGTGCGGTTAATCTTGGAGTTCAGCATATCTCCGCCTACCATCTTTCTATAGAAAACAAAACAATATTAGGCAAAAGAGCCGAAAAAGGCGCCTTCTCCCCAATCGACGATGAACTAAGTGATTTACAATATAAATTATTGGAAGAAAAACTCCTTCGGGCAGGATATGTGCATTATGAAATTTCAAATTTCGCTCTTCCCGCATTTATGTCCCGTCACAATTCCGCATATTGGGAAAAGCAGGCATATACGGGCATTGGTCCTTCCGCCCACAGTTACGACGGATATTTAACAAGAAAAAATAATATCGCAAACAACATCAAATATATAGAAAGCATTCAACAAGGCGTAATCCCCGAAGAAACAGAAATATTATCGGACAAAGATTATTATAACGAAAGTATTTTAACTTCGCTGAGAACACAAAAAGGACTAAATCTCAACTCAATTCCCGAACCCTTCGGAAACAGGTTTCAGGAACAGGCAAATAAACACCTGTCGGCAGGCACAATGATTTATGACGGGTCATATAAAATTCCGTCAAAATACTTTCTAATATCGGACAGCATCATTCTGGACTTCATAGTAATCTGAATAAGTAAGCCCCCTGTCCCGCCAGCCTACGGATTGCTCCCGGCTTGCAGACCTGCTTGCAACAAGGCAGGTCTGCGTTTTTAGCGGGTACTAAGGACTTTAAGGTCTTTAAGGTCCTTAAAGACCTTAAAGACCTTAAAGACCTTAAAGACCTTAAAGACCTTAAAGACCTTAAAGACCTTAAAGTGGGAGCGCTCACGTTCGGCGTAGCGTCATTGGCAGTTCCTATATTGCAGGCAACAAACAAGGGGAAATGACGAGTGTGCGTATATCAGAAGTTCATTGCAATGACAGCCTCGATTTTCGGCGTAGCGACAGCCCGAAGGGCTTAATTTTCATAACCCCAGGTCATCGACCGGCGGAAACGCCCACACACACCACAGCCAGAAACGTAAGTTCGACGTAGTCAAAGGCAGGACTAATTATTATCTCAATTTACGTTTCAGTCCTGCCTTTCAGGCAGAAGTATATCGTTTGTATATTCCGCAGGTCGATGACCTGCGGTTATGAAAATCAAGCCCTTCGGGCTACTTGGCGACCTCTCTGTTCGGTGTAGCGTCATTGGTAGGAACGAGTAATGAACAATGAAGCAATCCAGAATATCACCTTATTTTATGCCTTAATTTTCTGGATTGCTTCGGCTTGCGCCTCGCAATGACGGCTGCGCCGAGCGGGGGGCTTTAGCTTAAGGACATACGGACATGCAGACCTACGGCAACAGCAACGGACATACTCCACATTTTGGAGCGGTTGCCCCGATAAATCATAAATATTTCTTTGTAAACAAAAAAATTTACGTATATTTGCGCCGTTTTTTATATCAAATGGGCAAAAAGAAAATAAAGTGGCATATTAAAGGATTAAACCTGACAGATAAATATCGGTTGAGTATTTATAATGATACTAATTACGAAGAGTTTCTGCATTTTCAACTCAAGGGACGCGAAGTGCTGGTGGCGCTGGCTATTTCCATAGTTATACTGATTACCGCAACCACGGTTCTTATTGCGTTTACCCCTATAAGAGAATTTATTCCCGGCTATCCGGACGAAACAACCCGTAAAATGATGCAAAATAATGTCCTGAAAGCAGATTCTCTGGAAAAAGTTATTAACGAATGGACTGTTTATGTAAATAATTCGATAAGAGTATTGTCCGGTAACAGTACGCAAATTCTTCAAAATCCCCCGGATTCAAGTTTTGCAACAAAAACTTTTCAGGATGTGAGGTCGAGGCAAGATTCCATATTTCGGACGCAAATTGAAAAAGAAGAGCAATTTAATTTCAAATCCAACTCCCAGAACAAGGAAAACGATATTTCGGAAATACATTTTATAACGCCTCTCAAAGGAAAAATCACCTCAAGTTTTGATATGGGTGAAAATCACCTCGGAGTAGATATAGTGTCTTCGCCCGACGACATTGTGCTGGCAGTTTTGGAAGGCACGGTAATTATGTCGGAATGGACGGTGGAAACAGGAAACGTGATACAAATCCAACACAGTAACAATCTCAT
>JAISRS010000019.1 GCA_031273485.1 Prevotellaceae bacterium | reverse complement strand
CTCCTTGCAGGAGGCAATACCCGACCATTTTTCCAGAAACTCCGAAGCGGTAAGTTTTCCCGTAACTGCTTTATCCGGTTTCGGTTTTTCGTCCGCGAACCCTATAAAATCGCCCTGCTCATCCATCTGTTTGAGGAAGTTCAACAGGGCTTTCCCTTTTTTCTTTTTTTCGTCTATAACAACATAAACCATCCTGTAAGATTTTTTTAATACGAAGCAAAGATATGGAATATTTCCGAAAAGAAACAAAATCCGCTTGCGCGGGTTTGCAACCCGTGCCGCCGCATCCGTTCATCGCTGTTCCACGCACATCGGCGGGGACGCACGGATTACAAATCCGCGTGAGCTGCAATCTTATTCCGGAATACTATTTCCAGAGCGGTTCGTTGTTCCAATTATTGAAAAAGCCAAATTTATAAACCGGAACATTGGGATAATTTCGGATTAACTCAATGATTTTTGACTTCATGTATTGCGGATGGTTCAGAAAACCGCACATGTAAACCATACAGGATATAGTCGAAAACGGTTTATCAATCTGTCCCTGTTTGAGTGGTTGTGTAAACCATGCTCCTCGCGGATTATTCAATTGCATGCTTGGACGTTTAACCATAGTACGGCTCCACAATCGGGAATGATGTGCAATAATATTACGGATGTAAGCTATGGATTCCAACCAGCCTGAAAATATATGAGGCGAATTAACACCCATTTCATTGGCGATACGTCCCTTTTCGGGCAAATTTATTTTCAGGCTTTTGTATAATTTGGACAGTGTGCCCATAGATGCAACCTCCAGAATTTTCCATACATCGGCAGGTTGCCCCGGATAGCGGCGTTGATGGTCTTTGATGAAAATCTCCTGACTGCGGTCAAATTCTTTTTGCAATTCATCAAGCGTATGAAGATGTGTGATTTTAGCTGTTCCATTCTTTTGTTTCCGCGTTGTTTCAAACAACGCCGGATTCAAATACCATAATCCTCCATAAGCAATAGACAAATGATAAATCAGTTTGGTGCGTACGGCGATTTCTATCTGTTCGATACCGTCAAACAAAATCAGGCGAAGTTGACGGTCGAAATCGTAACGTTCCATAATATCTTCGAAATATGTGCAGGGTTGAAATAAGTGAGACGATACGTTACTTTGCGTATCCCACCAATAGCCTTTCAGACGGTAATAACTGATATTTTTCAGGCAATCGTATGCTTGTGTTTCGTCTTTAAAGAGCATCCCGCGCTGTTTGAGTAATGCTATCTGGTCTGTAATATTGTAAGCTACCTTATTCATATATATATAAATAAAAAAAATGAGCCGCGCCAGATCTTACGGGATGGCAACGACTTCTGTTGGCGCAAAGGTACGATGTTTTTTTTTATTTACCAAATCTTTTTTATGTAATTGCTCCGCTTGCGCGGGTTTGCAACCCGTGCACTACATCTAATAATCCTTTTATTGATTACACGCACGGATTACAAATCCGCGCGAGCGGACACGGCTGCCTCTCAACCCCTAACAGGGATTTTAAACCCTGTTAGGGGAGCGCCTTCCAAAGAATTGTCGATGTCTAAGGTCTTTAAAGACCTTAAAGACCTTATAGTCCTTAAAAAACCGTTACCCCAACTCCGAAGTGAAAACAAGCAAAATCACTTACCGGATATATCTCAAAATGTCAAAGAACCTTTTCTTAACGATGAACTATGAACGATGAACTATTATTTAACGATAAACTATTGACAACTTCATAGTTCATAGTTCATCGTTCAAGACGTTCATCGTTCTCAGCGTTTACTAAGTTTTATTCCGAACCAGACAAGTCCTCCGACTACGCCTATCAGCAGCAGCAGCAACATTATGGTGCCGAACACTGATGTTTTGGCGTTGATTTGTATGCGGACGGTTTTATCTTCCGTTTCCACTTTGCGATTATCGGCGAGGGCTTCGGTTTTGATTTTAAGTTCCTGTGCGCCTACGCCGCTGTCTTTCGGCGGCAGGACTGCAATCCTGACAAGGGTTTCCTTTTCGGAATCCAGCGTGCGGATGAGGTCGGGGACGATTACCGTTTTCCAGCCAAGCGGCGTGTCGGCGCTGATTTTGATATTGTCTAATCGGCGTGTTCCGGCGTTGCGCACGGTGATGGTCATGGCGACGCTGTCGCCGGTATTGATTTCGTGGTAGAGGTTTGTGGCTCGAACCTCGATTTTTCCTTTTCCGCGCGGCACAAGTTCCAGCATCTCTTTTCCGCACGACAGGGCGGCGAGCTGTTCCGGCTCAACGGACGATATGTCCTTGCCGGCAAGCTGACTGTACTGGTCGCCGGTGAGCGTCAGGACATGGAATTTCACCGGCTTGTCGATTTTGATTTGTTCGCCGTCGCGGTCGGGCAGAAACACCCGCAGCGACAGTTTCTTGGTATTGACGCCCTGAGTAAACTTGATTTGCGATACCTTGCTGGTTTCGTCCAGAAATTCGTAAGTGATCTGTTGCGGCAATCCCGCCACCATCAGGCGATACACGTCGTCGGAAGTCGAAAATCGTTCAAGCGTCAGTCCGTAAGTGGCGCTGGAACTCAGGTCGGCTTCCTGCGAAAACTGCATCGAACTGATGTCTATCACATTGATACTTGCATCTTTTTTCAGATATATGTTCTTTTCTGTTGTACGTCCGCTGTAGTTGAGCGTCACCGTGAGGTTTTCGGCGTCCTTCAGCAGTTCGAAATCGGCGGAAGCCTCCTTGCCTGTTTCGATGGACGGAATCTGATATTCGTAAGGCGAGCCGATGATAGTGTTGTCGGTGATATCCGCCAGCGAAACAAAGATGTTATAGACTTTTCCGGCGCGCATTTCGGGTGTAAACACATCGAAATGTTCCTTGAACTGACTGAGGTATTCCTCGTTGCCTTCCAGCGTACTTTTCAGCGTGACCTTCACACGACGTTCGCCGTCGGCGGTCTGATATTTCACTGCCCGTTCGATAATCACATACGACTGCTGCGAAATCAGTTGCAGAATCAGTTTCTGATAATCGACTTCACGGCTCAGCAGCGCGTTTTTCGATTTGGTGTATTCGTTTGACGAGATGGCTTTTTCGTCGTATAGCCTTGTATCGTTTTCCAGCTGTTGTCGTGCGACCTCATAGTCGGC
>JAISRS010000556.1 GCA_031273485.1 Prevotellaceae bacterium | reverse complement strand
CGGATTGTTCCCGCAGGATATTTTGCCTGAACGTATTCGTAGTAAACTTCGGGGCGAATTGCCCATTGTCCCATGTTTATTTGCGACATAAGCCCTATGCCGTAGGAATCGGCGGCTTTGCCGTTCACGGCGCCGGCAGTATAATAATGATAATTTGAACCCAGATTAGCCGACAGTCCGACAAGTATCTTTTTGGGATTCCGTTTGATGTGTTTCGAAGCGAGTTTGCCGGATGCGCTGTAATTTCTGTCTTTGGATACTGTTTCCACAACATTTGCCAGATGTTCGACGATAAGTGTCATTCCGTCATAATCAATTAAATCGGCATCATCTTCGGGCTTATGATAAGGCGATTTCAATCCTGTGGTGACGGCAAGCGTAGGGATACCTTTTTGTGCGAAAGGCTGGGTATCGGTTGCCGTAAACAGGCTCTTTTCAAAATCCTGTGTAACAACATGTAATCCTTCCGGCACAAGCCCAGAGTTCAGGAGTATATTTTTGCTGTCGGCTATTGTTCCGGCTCCCGAATATTGCACATAACCGCTTGCTTTATACCAGCCTACCATATCGACGCTAAACATTAATTTGATGTTTGTGAGCGGAACAACAGGATTGTCGGCTAAATGTGAGGAACCGTTCAATCCGGTTTCTTCAGCATCAAATGCAACAAGGATGACGCTTCGTTGCAACGAATGTCGGATTTCGTTCAGTTTACGGCTCAATTCTATCAGTGTGGCTACGCCCGAAGCATTATCGTCTGCTCCGTTGTATATTATTGTATCCCCGTTGTTTAGTTTGAATCCAAGGTGGTCGTAGTGTGCGCCGATGATAATATACTCATTTTTAAGCGTCGAATCATTTCCGTGCAATATGCCTATAATATTTTTACAGTTATTATTAAAAGGTTGAAAATAGGTGTCGCTTTGATAGGGAGGTATGCCTATTTCTTTCCATTGATTAACAATGTATTCGGCAGCTTTGTGTCCGTAAGTTGAACCCGAATGACGCCCTTTGAGCGAATCGTCGGCAAGCGTATAAACATGTTTTTCAAGTCTTTGTTTTAGTGTTGTTTGTGCTTCCGTCACAGAAATCTTCACTAAAAACATACTTGTACATAATACCATAAGTAAATAATTCTTTTTCATATATCTATAATTTAAATTTATTTTCACTTTTTTATTTATATATCTATTATAATGTTCATTCCGCCCCTGATTTCCAATGAAGCCATTTCAAACCGTCGCATCATAAAGCGATTGTTTTAACTCAAAGTCCGCAAAGCGATATGTTGCAAAAGGCGTCGGGAAAATGACTTGTACTCCTTATTTTATATGCTTAACATTATTCTTCACAAAATCCGCCGCAAATGTACGGACAAAATCCGTAATAAACAATTTCCAAACGCATTTTCTTATAAAAGGACAAGCCGGAACCAAAGAGGAATTTACCGGTGAATTTCTATAAAGCGGGTGGGGGTTGACATAATTCGCCGGTGAATTTCTTGTAAGGAGGGTCGGTTAGACCAAACCACTTTCAAAAAGCATAAAATAATTCTATTTCCGGATTGTTTCGGCTTGCGTTTACTAATGACATCGGCGTAGCCGTCATTGCGACGGCTACGCCGGAAGCAATCCGGAAATAGACTTAGTCTATGTTTTGTTTTTACGGCTAAATCTTATTTTGAGGTGCTATGAATGGAGTTCCCTTCGTTCGGCGTAGCGATAGCCCGAAGGGCTGTCGCTACGCCGAAGCTAAGCAGACTGCCGTTCGGCGTAGCGTCATCTCCATCCATAACACCTCAAAATAATATTTAGCCGTTTTTCCGGATTGCTTCGGCTTGCGCCTGCCAATGACAAAACCACACAATCGTCAGGAATACAGAAAGGGGCAACGCCCCGACAGGCAATAGCGCAAAGCGCTATTGCCTGTCGGGGCGTTGCCCCTTCTTAACTCTCAAAGGGGGCTGTCATTTCCTCTTGTTTGTTGCTAACAATATTAACCCTGCCAATGACAGCCCCCCACCCCCCCAAGGGGCATAACCGTCAGGCTAAGAGAGTGTCATCCCTGATAATGTTCGACTATACCTACCGGCTGCGCCCGGCAAGTCCCGCAGGGACGACACTTTATTAACCGTAGGTGGAGCGTAGCGTAACCTGCGGAACGGAGATACCCCTCTCTCTCAAGTCCCGCAGGGACGACACTTCCCGGTGCTGCCTCTTAAGGTGTCGTTCCTGCGGGACTTGTCGAAGAGAGTAGTTACACTTGTTAAATCCTGCGGATTTTTTTTTATTTATCCACGAATTACACGAATTACACGAATTTAATTCTGCGGATTTTTACGAATTACACGAATTAAAAAATCCGTAGGATTTTTTTTAATTATCTATGGATTACACGAATTTTTTTATCCACAAATTCCTAATCCACAAATTCATAATTCATAATTCCAGTTAGTAGGCTTTGACATCGCCTTTGAAGGTTACAAAAACGGTTCGTATGATTATCTCAATATCGAGTAGGAAAGACCAGTTTTCGAGATACCAGATGTCTTTGCGGATGCGGTCTTCCATTTGGGAGACTTCTTTTGTTTCGCCGCGACAACCGTTGATTTGCGCCCATCCGGTAACGCCGGGTTTTATGAAATGACGCACCATATATTTGTTGACTAAACGGGAATATTCTTCGGTGTGCAGCAGCATGTGCGGACGGGGTCCGACGATTGACATGTCGCCTTTGAGTACGTTGATGAATTGAGGGAGGTCGTCGAGATTGGTTTTGCGAAGGAAGTTACCCACACGGGTTTTTCGCGAATCGTTGGCGGTTGCCTGTTTTGTGTTGGCTTCGTCGTTGCAGCGCATACTGCGGAATTTGTAGCATTTGAAGGTCGCTCCGTTTTTGCCGGTTCGCTCCTGAACAAAGAAGACTGGACCCGGAGAACCTAATTTTATAATAATCCCTATTATCAAATAAATAACAGGAAATAAAGTTACCAAAAACACAAACGAAAAAACAAGGTCAAATACCCTTTTTGCAATGACATTGTGGAAGTTGTCCAAAGGAGTGTTCTGCGTTGTGAAAACAAGAACGTTGCCTATGGACTCCACAACGGGATTGTTTGTGTAATAATAGTCTATTGCCGGCACGATGTGGAATTTTATCACGTTG
>JAISRS010000515.1 GCA_031273485.1 Prevotellaceae bacterium | reverse complement strand
CTGAAAGGCAGGACTGACGTAGTAAAAAGCAGGGACTGACACGCAAATTGAAATAATAATTAGTCCTGCCTTTCAGGCAGAAGTATATCGCTGTATATTCCGCAGGTCGCTGACCTGCGGTTATGAAAATTAAGCCCTTCGGGCTATCGCTACGACGAATGAAGGGAACTCCATCCATAGCGCCTCAAAATAAGATTTAGCCGCAGGATTTAAAATTCGTGTAATTCGTAAATAAAAAATTCGTGTAATTCGTAAAAATCCGCAGGATTTAAAATTCGTGTAATTCGTAAATAAAAAATTCATGTAATTCGTAAAAATCCGCAGGATTTAAATTCGTGTAATTCGTAAAAATCCGCAGGATTTAAATTCGTGTAATTCGTGTAATTCGTGGATAAAAAAAACGTGGATTTAAAATGTGGATTTAAAAAATCCGCAGAATTTTAAATTCGTTCCATTCGATTAATTCGGTGATTAGAATAATTTCAAGCGAAGTTCGGGGCTTGCGTTTACACAAACAAAGGATTTGCGTATGTTTTCACGTCGTGTGAATCGATGCTTTTATCGCATAATATTATAAGTCGTTCTATAACATTGCGAAATTCTCTGATATTGCCTGTCCAGTTGAGTTGTTGCAGTTCTTGAATAGCTTCTTCGGTAATTTCCTTTTGTGGGATACAGTATTCTTCGCAAATTTCATTTATAAAATGTTCTGCCAGCAGCGGAATATCATCTTTACGTTCATTTAGCGATGGTATTTGAATCACTATTACGCTAAGGCGATGGTATAAATCCTCTCTGAAATTACCTTTTTCGATTTCTTCACGAAGATTTTTATTAGTTGCCGCAATAATTCTGACATTTACTGCAATATCTTTATCGCTGCCGACTCTAAGCACTCTGTTTTCCTGTAAAGCTCTAAGTACTTTTGCTTGAGCAGCCAAACTCATATCGCCGATTTCGTCGAGGAAGAGAGTTCCTCCGTTTGCCTGTTCAAATTTCCCTTTATGTTGTTTTACGGCAGAAGTAAACGAGCCTTTTTCGTGTCCAAACAATTCGCTTTCTATCAATTCGGAGGGAATAGCCGCACAATTTACTTCCACAAAGACTCCGGAGGCTCTGTTGCTTTTTTCGTGTAACCATCTTGCAACTAATTCTTTGCCTGTTCCGTTGGAGCCGGTTATGAGTACGCGTGCTTCGGTTGGGGCAACCTTGTCGATAATATCCTTTACTTTTTGGATACTTTCGGAATTTCCCACTATATCACGGGTTTTGAAGACCTTACGTTGCAGTTTCTTTGTTTCTTTAACCAAAGCGGTTTTGTCTGTGGCATTACGTAAAGTGATGAGTATGCGATTGAGGTCTAAGGGTTTTTCTATAAAATCGTATGCTCCTTTTTTGATACATTCCACAGCGGTATCAATATTTCCGTGTCCGGAAATCATCACTACGGGAATTTCGGAATTGAGTTCTTGCATTTGTTCAAGGACTTCCACGCCATCCATACCCGACATTTTGATGTCGCAAAATACTATGTCGAATGTGGTTTTCAGGAATGTATCTATCGCCGTTTTACCATTTTCGGCTAAAACCACATCAATGCCTTCGTATTCCAGAATATCTTTCATGGAACTGCGAATACTGCGTTCATCATCAACAATAAGAGCCTTCATACGTTTCTAAAATTAAAAGGTAGAAATTAGAAGGTAGAAGTTATGAATTATAATTCAAAACCAACGGAAGAAATTTCTACTTTCTTCCTTCTATTTCCTACTTATTCTAACTTCTACCTTCTGCCTTTACTTTTCCGCCGATTCCGTAATTTTCTCCGTTACGGAAGAGTTTGTTGTCGGTTTTGAGGGTTCTTCCAACGAAGCATTGATATCGCTTTCGATACCCTGTACTCCGTCTTTAAAACTTTTCACACCTTTTCCTATACCTCTCATCAGTTCGGGAATTTTCTTTCCGCCGAACAGCAGCAGCACAACTAATGCAATAATTATTATTTCCGGAGCGCCTAAACCGCCTAAGAATAAAAATGTTTTCATCATAACTTATTTTTTTCTAAAATGTTTTATTTATTAAAATTACCTGTCTAATTACATATCCAAAAGCCACGCAAAAATTAGCGGGGCGACAATTGTAGCATCCGATTCGATTATAAATTTGGGGGTGTCGATGTCGAGTTTTCCCCAAGTGATTTTTTCGTTCGGAACTGCTCCCGAATACGAACCGTAGCTGGTTGTGGAATCCGATATTTGACAAAAATAGCTCCAGAAAGGAGTAGATTCCATTTCCAAATCCTGATAAAGCATTGGCACAACGCATATAGGAAAATCTCCGGCTATGCCTCCGCCAATCTGGAAGAATCCGACGCCGTTGCCCGAATTTTTCATATACCAGTCGGCAAGGGAGGTCATATATTCTATGCCCGATTTCACTGTTGAGGGTTTCAGTTCCTGTTTGATGCAGTACGAGGCAAAGATGTTGCCCATAGTGGAATCCTCCCAGCCGGGGACAATTATCGGCAGATTTTTTTCTGCTGCGGCAAGCATCCAGCTATCGGCGGGGTCTATTTCGTAGTATTGTTTCAAATCGCCCGACAACAGCGTTTTGTACATATATTCGTGGGGAAAATATCTTTCTCCGGCATCCTCGGCGGTTTTCCACTGAAAATATACATGTTTTTGCAACCTCCTGAAAGCTTCTTCTTCGGGAATACATGTATCCGTAACCCTGTTAAGTCCTTTTTCCAGAAGCGCCCATTCGTCGCGCGGGGTTAAATCCCTGTAATGCGGCACTCTTTTATAACTTTTATGTGCAACAAGATTCATTACATCTTCCTCGAGATTTGCTCCCGTGCATGTAATAATCTGAACTTTATCACGTCTTATCATTTCGGCGAGAAGTTTTCCCATTTCGGCAGTACTCATAGCGCCGGCAAGAGTTATCATCATTTTTTGTCCGGATTTCAGACAGTTTTCGTATGCTTTTGCCGCATCAACCAGAGTTGCCGCATTAAAATGAAGAAAATATTTCTCTATAAAAGACGATATTGTATTACGTTCTTTTTCCATTTTGCAGATACTTTATTTTAAATTGTTAATACCAATCTTTTGGCGGCAAAGGTAATTGAATTTATTTAATGTACAATTTTTTTTATTGCCGGATGTCGAAAA
>JAISRS010000503.1 GCA_031273485.1 Prevotellaceae bacterium | reverse complement strand
TGTCAGGAACAGATTCAGTTTGCCTGTGGAGGAGGTTCTGAAATAGACGCTGTAAACATCGGACGAATCGCTCCATCCTCTTATTCCTTCGTCTTTGACAGTGCGTTTTCTACGGGTTTGGTCCGCACCTTCCGTTATGTATGTATTCCCTCCCAGAGGAATAGCTATAACACTGTCGGGCTTGAGAATGGGTTCGTTACAGGCGAAAAATCCCATCAATGTAATCAATAAAAATATACGTTTCATAATCTATTCTGCAAATTAAAAATGCGGTGCAAAGTTATACTTTATTTTAAAATTATGAATTATGAATTATGAATTATGATCGGCACGCAGACGACATGCCCACCCGCCCCCCTAAAAGGAGGAATTGGAAGGATTTACGCAGGTAGTGATTCGTAGAAATTACTCCCTAACAGGGGTTCAAAACCCTGTTAGGGGTCGCTTTCCAAACCCTCTAACTTGCCTTCATAGATCCTTCGATGTCCCTTCGATGTCCCTTCGATGTTCTTCGATGAAAATTTCTTCGATGCGGCGTCTGTTTTATGCCGGATTTTAGGAGTAGATTACTTCAATAAATCATTCCGGGATTTATTGCGGAACCTCCGTTAGCGCGGTTTAGACCTCCTGTTAGTATTTTATTCCCGAAATTTTCACATTACCAATGGCATATAGCGGAACAACACGAATTTTGTCATAAACGGCAAAGTTTTCGAGCGAAGTACGAATGCCGTATTCCGGTTGTTTTTCGTCCAGAAACAAGTGCATACTCTGCATTTTTCCGCTTGTTCCCGATTTCACTTCTATCGGTATGATTTTTTCGCCACGTTGTATCAAAAAATCAATCTCGGCGCTGCTTTTAGGGTTCTCACGAGTCCAGAAATAGAGATTTTCAGGCATATAACAGGATGCGGATTTTAAAAGTTCCAGCCCGACATACTGTTCGGCGATAGCCCCTTTATTTATTGCGTCAAATTCGTTTGCAAAAAGCAATTCCGCAAGTTCCACGCCCAGAATACACTGAAAAATACCCGTGTCGAGCAAAATCATTTTCTGTTTTTTGGGATTTGTTTCCGCTCCCAGGGGAATACCGTTAGCTGAGGAATGTGTCACGGGAACGACCAAGCCTGCCATTTGCAGCAAATTAAGGCTTTCCTTCACTTGCCTGTAGCTAAGTTGTTCCACTCGTGCAAAGTTGAATTTACCGCCATTTTGATGCACAACAGCCTCAAACGCTGCCGCAATCCGTAAGTCGGGGACACGTTTTTTGTATTTGGAAAAATCCGATTTTAACGAATTTATTAATCCGCTCAATACTTTTTGAGTGGCGAGAAAATCGTGAGTTTCAACATATATCGACACAACGGCAGGCATTCCGCCAATGACAAGGAACTTTTTCAGATATTCCATGCATTTTTCGTGAAACAGGGGAATAAGCGGTTTTTCGGGCGATGCCTTGCAAACCTCGTCCCACAAAAGTTCTTCGCCGCAAGCCGCCATAAATTCGGCAAACGAAAAAGGGTACATAAACATGGATTGTATGCGCCCAACGCCAAACGAGGGCAATTCTTCCAATGCAAATTCCAACAGCGATCCTGCCGCAATTACATGAAGTTCGGGATAATCTTCGTAAAAAAAGCGCAGTGCGGAGATGGCATCGGGACAGGCTTGAATTTCGTCGAGAAAAAGCAGCGTTTTTTCAGGTTCGATGGGTTGATGAAATTGTACGGAAAGGTTTCGGCAAATTTCGCGAACATCCAAATCGCCGGCGAAAAGTCCGTGAGCATTTCGATTTTTCTCAAAATTTATTTCCACAAAAGACTCAAAACTCTCAGCCAATTGCCTTACCGATGACGATTTGCCAACCTGACGCGCTCCGCGCAAAAGAAGCGGTTTATGTCCCGGTTCATTTTTCCAAAGCAACAGTTCTTTATCAATCAATCTTTTTAAATAGTTATTTGTCATTTTATCTACCCGAATTATCTGATTATTTACATTAATTTCGGGGCAAAGGTAGCTTTTTATTTCAATAAATTCGTATCAAACAGAAAATATTTCACGCTTCTAAGTTTTCAAGTAATGAATTGCCGTTCAAAGAAAATAACTTAAAACAGCTAAATCTTATGGGAACTCCTAAAAACTTGATTTTTCAAGGCAGACAAGATTTTTAAACCGGAGTTTACAAAATAGTAAATGAGGATTTAAAAATTAATAAAATTTACATTGAACGCAGAAAAAACAGTTTTTAGAGGTTTCCTGTAAAACGTTTGTAACGTTGCAAACGTTTAGCCACATTCATAAATTCCAGTTAGTAGGCTTTGTTGTCGCCTTTGAAGGTGACGAAGATTGTGCGTAGTATTATCTCAATATCGAGCAGGAAAGACCAGTTTTCGAGATACCAGATGTCTTTGCGGATGCGGTCTTCCATTTGGGAGACTTCTTTTGTTTCGCCGCGACAGCCGTTGATTTGCGCCCATCCGGTAACGCCGGGTTTTATGAAATGACGCACCATATACTTGTTTACCAAACGGGAATATTCTTCGGTATGTAACAGCATGTGCGGACGGGGTCCCACTATCGACATGTCGCCTTTGAGTACGTTAATGAATTGGGGGAGTTCGTCAAGATTGGTTTTGCGAAGGAAGTTGCCCACACGGGTTTTTCGTGAATCGTTGGCGGTTGCCTGTTTGGTGTGGGCTTCGTCGTTGCAGCGCATGCTGCGGAATTTGTAACATTTGAAGGTCTCTCCGTTTTTGCCGGTTCGCTCCTGTACAAAGAAGACCGGACCCGGAGAACTTAACTTTATAATAATCCCTATTATCAAGTAGATTACGGGAAATAAGGTTATCAAAAACACAAACGAAACGGCAAGGTCAAACACTCTTTTTGCAATGACATTGTGGAAGTTGTCCAAAGGAGTGTTCTGCGTTGTGAAAACAAGAACGTTGCCTATGGACTCCACAACGGGATTGTTTGTGTAATAATAG
>JAISRS010000496.1 GCA_031273485.1 Prevotellaceae bacterium | reverse complement strand
AACAATGAAAAAATTCGCACTCAACAACAGCTACTTTAAAAATCGCTATGGCGAGATGCCCGACACGATTTTAGAAATTGCCCGGTACCAACAGATACACGGCGATCTTCCGTTCCGCTACACAGGCAGCAACTGGGTTTACGACGCCTTCTGCGAGCGCCAGAAGCGCAAAGGCGTGTACGCTTCGCAGTACCTTACGCCCGACGCAACGGTCGACAGGATGCTGCACTTTGCCGGCAAGTATTTTAACGACCTCTATGTTTTGGAACCCTGCTGCGGCACGGGGCAAATCACAAAGGGGCTGGTCGAAGCCAATTACTCGGTGATGGCCTTCGACATCGACGCCGAAATGGTCGAACTTTGTAACCTGCTTTTTCCTTATATACAGGTTTTCCGGAGTGATTTTAGAGATTTTACCCGTCGCCCTTACAATCAAATCATCGCCAATCCGCCCTACGAAGGGCCGGAACTGACCGACTTTCTGCAGTGGATTTTGAGCGTGCAGACCGACAGCGGGGTGTCGATACTTTTACTTCCGGCGGGGTTTATCGACAAAACACGTCCGAAGGCGCTGGTTGCCGTCCTGCAACAGTTCTACCTTCTGGAGCGGGAGCCGATGCGCGAGAGCTTTGAACGCACCAACGCCCGAGCCGAAATCGTGGTTTTGAAAAAGAGGTGATAAGAACATGGACAAATGGACAATGGACAACTCAACAATTAAACAAATAAACAGTTAAACAATTAAAAAATGAACATTTTAAAAGAATTCCGGCAGCTTGCCGAAGAAGCCCTTGCCCAAGAGGGGATGGAGCTTACCAAAATCGCCGTCGGCATCAACCACCCAGACGGAACCAATTTTTACACCGTCCGCGGCGCTTACCAAAATCGCCTGTATTCTTCGGGGAAATGCGACAACCAGAAAGAGGCCATCGACAGTTTCTTATGGAACGCCCGAAACTCCGATGCCTACGCCCCCGACAAGCCCCGCGTACGATTCAACGATTCAACAATTCAACAACTAAACAGTTAAACAATTATGCCTACGAACAGCTACTTCTACCCGCCCGACTCGATATTTAGCGACCCCTGCTTCGACGACGAGGAACCGGAAGAAAAAGACCCCGACGAAGAATTTGAATACGATAGGGAAATGAAATTCGGAATTAATAATTTTAAACAATAACAAAACAATGGAAACAATGAAACAAAAAATTCAAGAAGTCCACGATTACTTTCGTGGCAAGTTAGTAAGAGGCGACTTTAAAATCGTCGATATAACGGATCACACGGTGCACGTAAAGATAGATGACGAATATTCGTTTACTATTTGGTCAGGAAGTGGAGCTAAATATATAAGAACAGCTGATACTTGCTCCTATTCCTTTATGAACATAACCTTTACACAGGAAGATAAAGAGGCGATATGGGATAACCTGCATCCTCGTATTATCCGCCACAAACAAGAAGTCCTGATTAACGAAAAGCAGGAAGAGGTTGAAAAATTGCAAAAAGAACTGAAGCAATTAACAGAGAATTGTTAAACTATTAAACACCAAAACAATGGAAACAACCAAACAAAAAGTCAACGACTTACCCACGATGGAAGGCACAACAACGGCTACTGCTACCGGTACTGCCACTGCCACTGCTACTGCTACTGCTACTGCTACTGCCACTGCCACTGCCACTGCTACCGCTACCGCTACCGACGACCTGTTCGTTCGCCTGGGCCACATCTGTAACCCCTATTTCGGGAAACCCTTACCCCCATCAAATGACCGTCAAATAAAAAACAGACAATCGTTCAGCGATTTAACCGTTCAACCGGTAAACCATTCAACGATTCATCAAATAAACAATTCAACAACTAAACAACTAAACAGTTAAACAAAAACAATGAATATATTTGAAAAAATACAGGCAGTCGCCGGCGAAGTTATGTCTATCGAAAAAGACATGACCGTTGGCACCGGCGCGTGGTCTTACAAGGCCGTGTCCGACCTTTCCGTAACCAAAAAAGTAAAAGAAGCGGAACAAAAATACAAACTCATCTCCATTCCCGTGAAGCAGGAACTGGTACACCATGAAGTCATAAGGACACCCGAAAAAGAAAAGGAGCGCATCACTTACTCCTTTATCATAAAATTAACTACCCGCTTCATCGACCTGGAAGTACCCACCGACTATATCGAAGTAGAATCGTTCGGCCACGGCCTCGACAGCGGCGACAAAGGCTTCGGCAAAGCCTCTACCTACGCACGGAAATACGCCCTCCTGAACGCCTACAAAATAGCCACCGGCGAAGACCCCGACCAGGAAGCCTCCAAACAGCAGGTAGCCACGAAAAACGATGAAATAAAAAACAGGGTGGTCGACTACCTTTTAAAAAACACCGATTACCTCGTCGAAGTCCTCCGGCATTTCAACGTAAACGAAGCCGACGACCTCAACGAAAAACAGCTGAAAGCCATTTACAACAACCTTAAAAAGAAAGGCGTCTATGAATAACAGCGAAATAACGACCACTATGTACATCGGCAGCGGCGACGTCGCCGCCCTGATGGCAGGAAAGGAGACCGACACCCATGCCAAATTGCTCCGGCGTTTTGTCAGCGGCGAAAAACCCTACTACAATGCAAAGAACAGCCCCATCGACGCCCTGCGCACGGGCGCCATACTGGAAGAACGCTACGACAAAATAAAAACCGACGACTATTACGCGCAATACGTAGTACAGTCCACCGAAATGGACGTCCTCAAAGCCTCCATCGACTTTGCCAAACTCGACGCCGGAAAAGTCATAGACTTCGACGAACTGAAAACCGTCTCCTTCGACGACTTCCTGACGCTGCAATCCCTGGCGGAAAAACCCGACAGCCAAAAGGAAATCAAAAAACGCTACAAAAAATACTATTACCAAATTCAGCAGCAGTTGTACTGTACCGGCATCGACGAAGCCAACCTTGTATTCCTCGTCGTCTATTCCTATGACGACGAAGAAAACTACAACCGCGACGTCCAGCCCAACGAATGCCTCGTTTTCCGCATCCACCGCGACGAAGAGGTAATCAACGCCATAAAAGAACGTGCACAAATTTTTCAACAAATAAAAAACTACTATTATGATAAAAATTAAACTGACCGTATCCGACATCCCGAAAGAAAAAATCTACATCGGAGAGAAAGGAAAATATTTAGGCATCATCGTAACCGAAATGCAGCAGCCCGACAAATACGGGAACACGCACACCGTTTACATCGAGCAAACCAAGGAAGAGCGCGAAAGCAGGGCCGCCAAAATCTACATCGGCAAAGGAAAATTGCTCGCATTTGAGCAACAAAAGACAAATGCCACGCAAAAGACAAAGGAAGTCATCGAAGACCTTCCGTTTTAAAGAAATCAACAAATCAACAAAATCATGATTAGTATGGAAATTCTTAAATATGGCGACAAGCAGAAGGTCATCGACTACGTTACGAAGCTGCCCGACGATAAGCAATATATCGTAAAAGTGAAGCGGAAGCGGAAGCGGAAGCTCCGGACGATTGACCAGAACCGCCTCTACTGGGCGTGTCTGTCGTGCATCATGCACGAAACGGGCAACGATAAGGACGTTTTGCATGAATTCTTTAAGCAAAAGTTTCTGGGCACACAGAGTCGCACGTTCCGGTTGATGGATTGCGAATACAGCGTAGCGATACCCGCCTCCACTACGAAATTGAACACAAAGGAAATGACCTTCTATTTAGAGCGTATCCGGCAGTTTGCCTCCGCAGAGTTGGGCATCGTCCTCCCCGAACCCGAAGACCGGTACTTGGAAGAGTTTTATAATCAATACAAAGACTTTATTTAATGAGGAATAATGAATTTGAGAACAGTTAGCAAACTTTTAAAACAACAAATAAACGCAAAGCCCGAAGCGGTAAGAGGGCAAACAAAAAAATTAAAAAATATGGAAAAAAAACTTGGACAAGAGTACGCCCTCATGGCGCAACGTGAAACCTTTTTGAAAGACAATTGCGAAAAGGTGGAAGAAAAAGGGTACATGAAACCATTTACCCCGGAACAACTGCAAGGACACAAAGAAAAGCTTGCCGAACTTTCAATCAAAATTGAAGAAACGGAAGATGAAAAGAAAGCATCGGCAAAGCACTTCAAAGCGGTTCTTGACCCCATGTATGTTGACCGCAGGGAAATGGTTTCCAATATTCGCCAAAAGGCCGAATATGTACGTGAAGTATGCTACCGGTTTACCGACCGCGACACCAAAGAAACCGGCTATTACAATGCGAATGGCGATTTGATAGAGTGCCGTCCGGCAACCGCTGACGAACTGCAACCAACGATATTTTCAATGGTTGCAAAAACAGGAACAAATGATTAATGTTTAACAATTAAAAAATTAAAAAAATGCAAAACGAAAAATTACAAATCGTCCTTGGTGAGGGCGTACAAAAAGCAGAAGTGGTATTGCGCGAGGGTGCGGCAATCAAAGAACTTGAACCAAAAGCGCCCCTTAAAACTAATTTGTCTGGCGTTATCGGCGTGCCGGTCGAGTACTTGCTAAAACGGGCGCCCACAGGGCAGTTCACGCAGGAACGCGCCCACTTGATTGTGAACCGTGAAAAAATCAAATTGTCTTTGGTTATCAACGAAGATGATGAATACTTGCGCGGGCAGGTGGACGGGACGTTGGAGCCGCATCCGAAATTCATTGAATTTGGAATCAACACCGGCAAGGTGTGGGCGCCGGTTGAACTGGGTTTGTTCTTCAAAATGAACCGCGCCTTTTTCCCGTCCAAAGACGAAAACATGAAACTGGTTACTGAACTGATGAATTTTTCCGCTACGGTGAACAACAAAATTGAACGCAGCGTAAAGGAAAACGGCGACAAAGGGGATGTTTTTGTTCAAACGGTTAATTCCAATTTGCCCGGGAAATTCACATTGACCATTCCGCTTTTCAAAGGTATGACAGCCGAAACATTGGAAGTCGAGACATTTGCAAAAATCAACGGGCGCGAAGTGGCTTTTACCCTGCTTTCGCCGGGAGCCAACCAAACATTGGAAGAAATCCGCGACCGGGCGATTGACAATCAATTGAAACAAATCAGGGAAATTGCGCCCAACATTGCCATCATTGAACAATAAAAACTAAGAACTAAGGGTTAAGAACTAAGAGTTTTCCCGCTTGCAGCCACTCTTAGTTCTTAACTCTTAACTCTTAACTCAAAACACCATGCACCACGACGAAAGTAAAATACAGCAACAATGCGTACGCTGGTTTCGCCTGCAATATCCGCAGCTTACCCTGTTTGCCATCCCCAACGGCGGGCGGCGCGGCAAGGTAGAGGCGGCCATAATGAAAGGCGAGGGCGTACTTGCCGGCGTTGCCGATTTGTTTCTGATGGTACCCACGTTGGCGTATCACGGGCTGTTTATTGAGATGAAAACGCCTGCCGGCAAGCAGTCGGAAAGCCAGCGTACATTTGAACGCAAGGCCTGTGAAACCGGCTACGGTTACAAAATATGCAGAACATTGGATGACTTTATGCAGACAATTAATAACTATTTAAAAGAATTAAACCTATGGCAAGCATAAATATTTGTATTGCGGATTATTTAGATGAGGCGAAAACCGAAGATTTAATATACGAATTAAACCGCCGGCGCCAATTCGGTAAAATAGCGTTTAAATCCCGGAAAGAAAAGCTGAATTACCTGAAAGGGCTGTTTGATTTACGGTCTATGAGTCCGTTGATTAATTACGCATGGGAATTAGGTAAAAAATGGAAAGGAGAATGAAAACGATAGTAACATTTTCAGGTGGTAAAGACAGTTTGGCTGCGCTTTTGTGGATACGCAACAACTTTACAAAGAATTTCACAACCGTATTTTGCGATACCGGATGGGAAAATCCGATAACATACTGGTATATCGAAGAAATAAAAGAAAAATTAGGCCTTGACCTCGTAATTTTAAAATCAAAAAAATACGACGGATTAATTGATTTGGAAAAGAAGAAAAAACGTTTTCCGTCATCGCAACGCCGTTTCTGCACTTCCGAATTGAAATCAATTCCAATGATTGATTATCTGTTAGACGTTGTAAAAGATAATTTTATAATTATTCAGGGCATACGGGGAGCGGAAAGCGCAAGCCGCGCAAAAATGGAGGCACAATGTAATTATTTCAGATATTACATAGAACCATACGGACAGGATAAAAACGGAAAAGATAAGTTTCACGTATACCGACGAAAAGGAATACTTGAATTTTCCAAAACACACGCGACAGAGGTGTGGAGACCGGTTTTTGCATGGACGGCACAGCAGGTTATTGATTATATCCTTGACAACGGATTAGAACCTAATCCGCTGTACAAAATGGGCTTCAAACGGGTAGGATGTTTCCCGTGCATTATGTCTGCGAACCCCGAAATATACCAGATAATCGAACGGTTCCCGGAACGAATAACAGAAATTGCCGAATATGAAAAGGAATGTAAATCGTCATTTTTCGGTCCGGATTCAATACCGAAAAAAGCCTATAAGTTGAATTACCCTCTAATTACCGATGTGGCAAGATATATAAAATCGGAATACGACCGCGGGACACTTTTTGACAACATAGAAGGAGAAACAGCCATGTCATGTATGAGTTATTATTCAGGATTATGCGAGTAAAAATTATGTAAAATGGAAGGAGTAAAACAATGATTATGGAAAAACAAGAAATTTATGGCATTATACGGAATTTTCGATATAAAGATGCGTATGTTGTTGATTGACGAATTGAAACAAATAATGGGATTCGATAAAGGCTACAGGCTAATAGGCACAAAAACGGAGAAAAAAAAATATATCGGCAACGCCGTCGAGGTGAATATGTCGCGGGTGATGTGCGAAGCATTGATTATAAAATTATATGAAACAGGAATTTTTAAAATATCAGCATAATGGGACTAAACATTTCAAAAGGAAACATGTATGATTTCGTAACTCATACATGGAACACAGTAAAGGGCAGTTGTCCGCACAATTGCGGCTACTGCTACATGAAAGGGATTGCAAAACGGTTTAACAAGCCGCAATCCCCGCCACATTTCGACGAAAGCGAACTGAAAACCAATCTCGGAAACGGAAATTTCATCTTTGTAGGCAGCAGTTGCGATTTGTTCGCAAACAGCATTACTGCAGATTGGGTATTTAGAACACTTGACCATTGTAATGAATTTAATAACAGGTATTTGTTTCAGTCGAAAAATCCCTTCGGTTTTTACAGGTTATTGGCGCATCCGGTCAAGGAAAAATCCGTCATTTGCACGACAATGGAAAGTGATAGTTTTTATCCCGATTTCATGGGAAACACACCACACCCGATAGAACGAAGTGTGGCAATGCAGGAGTTATCTCAACACATTACAACATACGTAACCATTGAGCCGATTATGGATTTTCATTTGGAACACTTTGTAAGAGCTATAAAACGATGCCATCCCGTTCAGGTGAACATCGGAGCGGACACAGGACGCAATCATTTGCTCGAACCGTCGAAAGAAAAAGTTTTGGAACTCATACAGGCATTGGAAGAATTTACGGTAGTAAAACAAAAATCAAATTTAAGCAGATTGCTAAAGCAGGCATGCATTGACCGCTCCCAATTGCCGGGCAACTGCGTTGGTCGAGATTATAACATTTTTAAAAACAAATAAATATGAACAGAACAATTAAATTTCGCGGAAAGCGAATAGCTGATAAAGAAGGGTGGGTGTACGGATGGTTGGTTAAAATCGACAACAACTATATTATTGCTGTAGAAACCGACATCAACACAGTAGGATATATCGTCATCCCTGAAACGATAGGGATGTTTACCGGCTTGCACGACAGCAACGGAAAAGAAATTTACGAGGGTGATATAATTTCTGTGAATGGCGCATACCCGAAAATAATACGGTTTATAGACAGGTTCGCTTGTTTTTGCATGGCAAACATAAGCGAGCTAAAAGACGAAAAATGGCGGGAGATATGGCAACAACCATCAACCGGATGGTGGCAGGATTTCAAACGGGTTATTGTTGTCGAAGGCAACGAACACGACTATCCGGAACTGCTAAAACAGGAGGACGGGAAATGAAAAAAGAAATGGAATATGTAGAAATCGCCTTCCATTGGAAAATCAACGGCAAGCTGCGTAAGCAGAAAAAGAAATGCCTTTATTCAAGAGGGCGTTCGACATCGGTTTTCGACTTGGAAGATGCGGCGATAGCCATGTTTATGTGGGATAGAATATGTAACGGCGGCACAACTTTCGCCGACGAAGCATTGTCGGAATTGGAAGAAATACTTCCGGCAAAAGAGGGCGTTACCGCCAAAAGTTTGCTGGAGAAATATTGGATACACTCCGACAAGACGATTAAAGAAGAGTTTGACAAATATGCAAAAATAAGTATCGGCGAACACGGGTGGTGCAAAACGTATGACGAATATATGAAATATGTAATTTGTAATTTAATGAATCACTTTTCGAGGTCGATATTACCCGTGAAACAGGGATTACTCTATTATCTATTCAAATATCTGGAACGTGAATCATTTGAAGAGTTGCGGAAAGACATTGAAGAAATACCTGAATTGGTAAAGAGATATGTCGACTCGATTGTAGAGATTACAAAGAAGAAAGAGGAAACAATTAAAAATAAGATAAAGAAGAAAGAAAAATGAAAACATTAACAATAAAACAACCTTGGGCATACTTAATTCTCGCAGGAATTAAAGATTTAGAAAACAGGACTTGGAAAACAAATTTTCGGGGGCGGGTATTGATTCACGCGGGCGCAAAACCGGCAAATTTTAAACCGGAAATGGAAAATCAATGTACGGCACAAGAAATCACAATCTTTTCCGCCTTAAATCATGCGGAAGAAAATGACTTGTTTGGTGCCATCGTGGGAAGTATCGAAATAGTCGATTGCGTACGAAATCACCCCTCCATTTGGGCGGAAAAAGAGAGGTGGCATTGGGTACTTAAAAAACCAATCCTTTTTAAAAAACCTGTTCGCAACGTGAAAGGCAAACTTTCATTCTGGGAGAGCGGAGTTGAAGTTTGCCATATTTGCGGGCAGCCTGCGAATGTGATTTGCGGCGATTGCGGTGAATATTTTTGCCCCAGATGTTCGGCGCCATATATTCAGGTTACTGATTATGATTGCTGCAAAAAGTGTGAACAATATAAAATTAAATAGATATGAAAACAGAAACAGTTGAAATAAAAGCGGAAAAAATATGCAAGTTTGAAAATTTCAATTCGTGGGTAAATCACGCATCGAGTTGGATAGGTGTATATAATAAACTCCACGACACGATAATCTGCATAGACAAAAATGGCAACTCATGCCATATAGGGAAACAATTCATGTTTGCGAGAGATAATGATCTATTTCCCGTTACTGCGTATCGGTTAATTAAAAACACAGAAATATGAAAACATTAGAACTAAAAGAAATTTGCGGCTATTTGCCGTATGGATTATATGCGAAAATTGAAGTGATTGACGAAGAAAGAATATACAAAATATCTTCTCTTTCGTCCAATGAGGTAGTTGTACTTATACCGATAGTAAAAGGGGTTACCGGATATTCAAAGAAAGATTTATCTGATACTATTCCCATCCTTCGCCCGCTCTCCGACCTGTACAAAACCATCACTCACGGCGGAAAGGAGATTATACCGATTGTGGAGTGTGCGAAAATTGCATATCCGGATGCACATTGGCATCTATCCAAAGATGGTAAAAGTGCGTTCCATGCCACCGGTTATGATTATATATATATTAGTTATTGCCATAATTCTTTCAGTAAATCAAACGGTGGAATTGCGAATCAATACCTTCTTTTCGACTACCTCCACGAGCTAAAAATCGACTACCGGGGATTAATCGACGCGGGGCTGGCCGTCAGTGTGTATGACTTGGAAGAAAACCCTTATAAATAAAACAACATGAAAGGCATACTTTTTTCAGAGCCGCTCTTCCACAAGGTGGTCGACGGCACAAAAACGCAAACAAGGCGGATATTAAAGCCACAGCAAATTATTGTCAAAGAGTCCGTCTTTGTAAAAAGCGGATTTCAGAACGAAAACGGAAATGAAATCAAACCCCGCTACAAGGTCGGCGATACGGTATTCCTGCAAGAACCCTACGTAGTAGATATTAAAGGAGATGTTTGCTATAAATATCCGCCAACAAATATACTCCTGCAATTTGGAGAGGTTAAGTGGGAAAACAAACTATTTATGCCTGCCAAAGCCGCCCGTTATTTCATCAAAATAACCGGCGTAAGATGCAAACGTTTGCAGGATATAAGCGATGAAGATTGCATGAAGGAAGGAATAGTTCCGATTTTACAAAGAAACGGCGGAGTTATCTACAATTACGGAGGTTCGGATAATGATAACACGCCGAAACGTGCCTACGCCGCCCTAATCGACCGCATCCACAAAAAAAGCCTCTGGGAGACCAATCCCTTTGTATGGGTATATGACTTTAAACTTTTATAAATAAAACAAAAACATGACGGAAAAATTATTTTTTGATGTAATCAATGAAATGCCAAACATGATAGAGTCTCATCATAATGGGGTATTAGAAAAACAGATTTCTTTATATCGCGGTTGTATTAATAATGATATTAATGCGAATTATCATATCAGGAATTACAAAGAAAACAAGCAATTGAATTTATACCTCAACAAGATAACGGGTAGCGTTTCGGTAAATCTGTGGGACGGTAATGAGAAAAGCGAATGGGATAAGCTGCGCCAAGTCGAAAGAGTCGACACGATAAGCAAAGAATTTATTTATCAACTAATTAAAAAATATTTATAAAGAAAAAAATATGAAAACAATTGAAGAATTTTTCGTGCGATTCAAATGCAGTAAAAGCGAAATATATTTATTGCTCAATCGCTTACAGGCAATACGAATAGAAAATGTTATCAAAAATATAAACGAAATAAAACAAAAATATGAAGATTTATAAAAAAGCGCCACTGCCTTTTAATGGGCAAAAAAAAAACTGGATAAAAACATTCATTCCAATAATTAGCGATATGAATCACGATATTTATGTTGACTTGTTCGGCGGAAGCGGATTATTGTCACATACCATTAAAGCGTTAAAGCCGAACGCAAAGGTTATTTACAACGACTTCGACAATTATTCCGAGCGCCTCCGAAATATCGGAAAAACAAATATCCTGATTTCTGATTTGCGCAAAATAACCGCAAATATTCAGAAAGAAAAAATAATACTCGGAGAGGCCAGAGACCGTATTTTGGAGAGAATCGAAAAAGAGGAATATGTCGATTGGGATACTGTTTCAGCCTCTTTGCTCTTCACCGGAAATATAGCAAGAAGCGTAGAAGATTTAAAAAAGGGTAGGCTGTACAACAATATTTCACAATCGAACTACGAATCCGAAGGCTATCTTCTCGGAGTTGAAACGGTACGTATGGACTATGTTGACTTATTCGAGCATTACAAAAACGAAAGAGCAATGTTTATTGTCGACCCTCCGTACATGTTTACGGATAACTCAAGATATAATAATAAAAAGTATTGGAAAATTAAAGATTATTTGAATATAGTAAAAATTTTGCAAGACATTGATTTTATTTACTTCACGAGTGAAAAATCACAAATTTTAGAATTATGTGATTTTATTGAAACAGAATTTCAATCTAAAAACATTTTTTCTTTGTGTAAAAAGAAAGAGATAACTACAATGGCAAATCTAAATGCGAGTTATAAAGAAATGATTCTTTATAAGATAAATGACGAGAATACAAATAATTTATTTTTAAAATTTTTTTAATAAAAACATAAAAACAATCAATGAAATCACCGACGTCCGCTGTGAGCGCTTGCAGGATGATGGAAAATATTATTGGATTTATGACTTTAAACTTTTATAAATAAAACAAAAATATGAAAACAATTGAACAAGCCGCGCAAGAACACGCGCAAGAGAACGTAACACAATCCGTACATGCCGCCTTTGCCGCAGGCGTAGCCTTCGCCCAGCGCTGGATACCGGTCGATGAGGAAATGCCC
>JAISRS010000474.1 GCA_031273485.1 Prevotellaceae bacterium | reverse complement strand
AAAATTTGCATATTACAATTCTATATTTTACCTTTGCAAAAATTAAGCACAATATTTTATTAATCTTAAGGTTTATAAGAGGATATAAAAAATGATACTTTATATAATTAAAAATGTATTCGCATGAATTTGGTTGCAGATATGGGAAATAGCCGCACAAAACTGTTTGTGATTGACGATGTAAGAATATTACATTCGGCGATATACAATACTGTATCGGATGCGGAAAATATCTTATCTCTTTTTCCGCAAATCAGAAACGGAATATATTCGGTATCAGGAGAAGAACCGAGAGAATTGCAGGATTTTTTAACCCACAGACTGGATAATTATATCCGTTTCACCTCAAACGTAACAGTTCCGATAGGAAATTTATATGAATCGCAGGAAACGCTTGGCGCCGACAGACTTGCCGCGGCTGTTGGGGTAAACCGGTTTTTCCCAAATACAAATGTCGCAATATTTGACTTTGGAACAGCCATCACAATTGATTTCATCGACAATGAAAATAATTTTCGGGGAGGAAATATCTCTCCGGGACTTTCCATCCGATTTAAAGCGCTAAATTACTTCACAAACAAGTTGCCGCTGCTCTCCGCTACGGAAAAAATCAGGGAAATAGGCACAACAACTCAAAGCGCAATCGAAACAGGAGTGATACAGGGAATTATCGGTGAAACAATGAGTTATATAACAAAATATAGCGACCATAAAATAATTTTTACGGGAGGAGATTCTTTTTATTTTGCAAAAAAAATAAAAAGTCCCATATTTGTATTTCAAAACCCTATAGTTTACGGATTAAATAAAATCCTGCTATATAGTTGTAAAACTACAGACTGATGGGGTTTGGAAACACTGTATGTTATTATTTAAAAAAGAAATAGAAAATTATAGAATAAAATTAAGAATAAAAATTAATAGATATTATGAAAACATTGAAATTTGCATTTTTGATACTTTTAACAAGTTTGTTTCACGTCGATACAAATGCACAAAAGTATGGTAAAGACAGTATTCCGTGTCTTTTGAATCTTCAGGGCTACGCTCCCGAATATAAAAACAAAAACTACGACGCCGCGATACCACAGTGGCGGGAGGCATTTAAATATTGTCCTCCGGACGCAAGTCAAAATTTTTATATACACGGAGTTGTGTTGATGAATTATTTGATAGACAAAACCACAGACCCGGTATTGAAAGAAGGGAGAATTGATACTTTAATGATGCTTTATGAAAGACGGTTAGAATATTTTAAAGTCAAAGATAAAGCAGGTTTATTGTATCGTAAAGCTGTTGATTATCAAACTTACAGACCTAATAAAGAGAAAGAAATATACAACGCATTTTTGGACGCTATCAAAGAAGACAAAAATAATATAGACCTGGCGGCAGTTGTTAATGTTATGTTAACAGCCCGTTCCATGTACGAAAAAAAGGAGATGGATATTATCTCATTTACCAATACTTATACGGAAATGCTGGAAATAGCCGAACTCCAAATAAAAGCGACTCCCGACGATACGGTTAAACGGGCAATCAAGGCAGGTATAGAAGGCGCTTTCTTAACCACTGACGCAGCAAATTGCGAAAATCTAAATAAGGTTTTAGGCGAAAGATTCCGTGCAAATAAAAATGACGCCGATGTGGTGAAAATGGTAGTATCTCTGCTGTCGTCAAAAGAATGCACCGATTCGGAACTGTATTACGAAGGAGTGGAAGCATATAATAAATTAAACCCCTCCCCTACGGCTTCTTACGGACTTGCAAGAATGTATTATTCTAAAAATGATAAAGAAAAAGCGGAACAATATTTCAAAGAAGCAGTGGAAAGCGAAACGGACGCCGAAAGCAAATCCAAATACTATCAGGAATTTGCAAGTCTTTTGTTGAAAGAAGAAAAAGTAAGTCAAACTATCAGCTATGCCCGACAGGCAATAGCCGCATTTCCCAAAAACGGAAAAGCTTATTTTTTGTTAGGCACAGCATACGCAACATACGCAGGCTCCGCCAATTGCGGTGATGATGAAGTCAGTAAAAAAGCTATTTACTGGGTTGCCGTCGATCAACTTATGAGAGCCAAACAAATAGACCCAAGTTTAGCCGCAGAAGTGAATAAAAGTATAAATATTTATTCTCAACATTTTCCTCTTCAGGCAGATGCTTTCTTCCTCAATATTTTAGACGGAGATAAATATCAGGTGAAATGCGGACTCATAAACGAATCGACTATTGTACGTACCAGAAAATGATTAAGTGACGAAACAGGTTAATAATAAGATTTTAAAAATAGTAGTAGTAGCACTCGTTTGTAGTGCTACTATTGTTTCGTGTAAAAGAGATACTCTCCAAAAAATATCTGCGGAAGAATTAATCGACCGCCCCAACGAGGAAGTAACCGATTTGCGAATAATATATACCTCTGAAGGTAATCTTCGAAATGAAGTGATTGCAAAAAAAGCAATAGTATATCGTGAGGGAGATAGTATAACTTACATATTTCCCGAAGGTTTATATGTAAATTCGTATAAAGACAATGTTCCGGAGTCGGATTTGGTAGCCGACAGCGCAACGCTGAAAACAAATCCCAACAATCTGTTTACCGCTTATGGCAACGTTGTTGCACGTAATATCGTTGCAGAAAAAAGAATGGAAACCGACGGTCCATTGTATTGGGATTCGAAACATCAAACAATCGAAACTCATGTATATTCGGTTATTTATACCCAAACAGATACTATCTACGCACAAAACGGCATAACTTCCGACGATAAGTTTAAAGTGGTGTCGATACGAAAACAAAGCGGAGTGGTGTTCAAAAATTTTGAAAGAAACACTCAATCGGAAACTCAAACTCAAAATCAATCAGAAACTCAAACTCAAGCGGAAACTCAAAATCAAACTCAAGCGGAAACTCAAACTCAAACAGAAATTCAAACTCAAACGGAGAAAGAAACAAAGACGGAGAAAGAAACGAAGACGGAAAAAGAAACGAAGACGGAAATACAGGATCCTTTGGAAAGAAATTTGAAATAATTAGAATAATTGATAACTAAATGAGATTGTATGTGAGATCAAAAATCTTTATTTTTATAAAAGGAATAATAATATTATGAATGAAGTACTGGAAAAAAGCGCTCTGGCAGTAAATCCCGGAATAGAACGTCCACCGGTTGTGAATCCCGAGGCGATGGCAAGAATAAGAAAAAATAAAAAAAAGCCTCTCTCCATGGAACAATATGTTGATGGAATACTGAACGGAAATATCACAATACTCAGTAAAGCTATCACTTTGGTAGAGAGCCTTCTTGAAGAACATCACGAAGCGGCTCAGGCAATTATAGAGAAATGCCTTCCTTATTCCGGAAAATCAATACGTATAGGAATAACCGGAGTGCCGGGCGCTGGGAAAAGCACTTTTATTGAGGCGTTTGGAAAAAAAATAACCGAATGGGGACATAAACTCGCCGTGTTGGCGATAGACCCAAGCAGCGAACGCTCAAAAGGCAGCATACTCGGCGATAAAACAAGAATGATAGAGCTTAGCTGCGACCCGAATGCCTTTATCCGTCCAAGTCCTTCGGCAGGTTCTTTGGGAGGAGTCGCCCGCAAAACCAGAGAAACTGTTATTCTCTGCGAAGCCGCCGGATTTGATACCATATTCATTGAAACTGTTGGCGTTGGACAGTCGGAAACTGCCGTACATTCTATGGTCGATTTTTTTCTTTTATTGATGATTTCGGGCGCAGGCGATGAATTGCAGGGTATCAAAAGAGGAATAATGGAAATGGCAAATATGCTCGTTATCAACAAAGCCGACGGAAGCAACATACTAAAAGCCATGCAATCAAAAGCGCAGTATCAGAGCGCTATGCACCTGTTTCCTCTGCCCGCTTCGAAATGGACGCCCAAAGTGCTGACTGCTTCATCGAAAGAAAAAACAGGAATGGAAGAAATCTGGGAATCGATCAATGAATATATAGGATTGACCGAAACAAACGGTTTTTTTCATCTTAACCGTCAGGAACAAACTAAGTTCTGGATGTATGAAACAATAAACGAAACTCTACAAAATAACTTTTACTACAATCCGCAAATAAAACCTCTGCTGACGGATTTTGAAGAAAAAGTTGCAACAGATAAAATTTCCTCGTTTATCGCAGCCAAAGAACTGTTAAACAAATATTTTAAACAATTCATAATCCATAATGAATAAATTCATAGTTCATAACGAATAAATTCATAATTCCCAATGTGCAGTATCTACAAAAAAGAAATAGTGTCCTTTTTTTCATCCCTTACCGGATACATTGTAATTGTTGTGTTTCTGGCGCTCACGGGGTGGTTTATGTGGATTAACCCCGGTGAATTTAATATCCTTGATTCGGGATATTCCACAATTGATACTTTGTTTATTATAGCTCCCTGGGTTTTTCTGTTTCTGGTTCCGGCAACAACCATGCGCAGCTTTGCAGAAGAACGTAAAACCGGAACAATAGAGCTGTTGCTGACTCATCCAATATCGGAAATGCAGTTGGTAACAGCTAAATATCTTGCTGCGGTGACACTTATACTGTTGTCAATCGTTCCATGCCTGATATATTACGTCACTGTGTATTTCATCGGAAATCCTGTCGGAAATATTGATTCCGGCGGTACATGGGGATCGTTCATCGGCTTGTTTTTCCTTGCTTCGGCTTACGTTTCAATTGGAATATTCGCTTCATCGCTCACCGACAACCAAATAGTGGCGTTTATTATTTCCGCCGTATTATGTTTTTTTGCCTATACGGGATTCGACGGACTGGCGTTATTGTCGCCCCTGAAATCTATCAATACGTTTATTATCTCGATTGGAATAAACGAACATTATAAATCCATGAGTCGGGGCGTTATAGATATTCGCGATGTGATATATTTTGTTATTGTGTCCGCTGTATTTATCGGCGCCGCACGACTGAAACTGCAATCACGAAAATGGTAACTCGCTCTTTATATGCAACCTGACCCCGCCGTAATACGATTCATCAAAAAACATCACCTGCTGACTTTGGCTACTTGCACGGATTCCGTACCTTATTGCTCCAATATGTTTTACGCATTGCTGGAACAGGAATTTTACCTGATATTTACTTCCGATACCAAAACAAGACATATCGCCGAAGTTCTGAAAAATCCTGTCGTGGCAGGTTCTATTGCCTTGGAAACCGAAACAGTAGGTAAAATACAGGGGTTACAATTCTGCGGCAAAATGATGGAAATGTCGGGCAAACCGAAAATAAAAGCAACTACCGCCTACCTCAAGCGCTTTCCTTACGCTGTCCTGTCGGGAACACCAATCTGGGCTATAGAAATCACTTACACAAAGTTTACGGATAACCGCCTCGGCTTCGGCACAAAACTTATATGGCACAAAACATAACCGCTGTCCACGAATTATCTGCGATTTTTTTTTATCCACGA
>JAISRS010000260.1 GCA_031273485.1 Prevotellaceae bacterium | reverse complement strand
ACGGTATATACCTCGAAACTGCTTATTTATAATACTGAATACGGTCTTTGGTTAAATCCTGCAACAAGCACTCCATTAGTGCTTGATGATTTGAAGGATGCGGAAAATGCTTTTTTTCCGGTGTATCGCGATTTTTACGGTATGGTAAAGGCAAGTCCGCTGGTAACGAACGCCGACCTCGAAGGAATGGGTTTTTCGCCCCGTCCCGACGGAAGCCGTTCGCATCATCCGGTCAACAAAATGTTTATCAACATCAACGTTATACCCTTTGGCGCGTATATACTGAAAATAGCGTTCGAAAATCGGGATACGGGCAGTTCTGTGATTCCCTATTATCTTGCGGGCGCTATTATATTTTTTCGTGTTAGCGATACGCCTGTAACAGATCCAAACGAGCTGACGCAGTTCGTACTTGCTACCCGTTCGCCATACAAACTTGTCTTTGACCCGTCGCAACGCGGTAAATACGTTTACATCGCTGCCCGGTGGCAAAATAAAAGAGGGGAGAAAGGTCACTGGAGCGAAATTATCTGTGTGGTAGTTCCATGAAATTTTGCTGAAAAACGGCTAACTCTTTTTTTGAGGCGCTATGGATTCGTTCGGCGCAGCCGGAAGTAATAGCAGCTCAAAATAAGAGTTAGCCGTTTTTTTACGGTTCAAGTCTGTATTTTCACGATTTGGCGCTGTTAATTTATCGTATTACATACATTTATTTGTCAGGTCTTTATGTCGGAAGATGCAATTTCCTTTTTGTAAAATTATTGATGTTTAAACAAAATTAGTACTTTTGCCGAGTATATGGATATATTTATATTAAATAAATGAAGGAATTAACCCTTTTTGATAAAATCTGGGACAGTCACGTGGTATCTTCGATAGAAGACGGTCCCGAACAATTGTATATTGACAGGCATTACTGTCATGAAGTAACGAGTCCTCAGGCGTTTGAGGGATTAAGGAACAGAGGTCTGAAAGTTTTCAGACCGCAAAATACTTTCTGTACCGCCGACCATAACACGCCTACAATAGATCAGGATAAACCCGTTAAAGATGCAATATCAAGATTTCAACTTGAAACACTGAAAAAAAATGCCGAAGAATTTAATTTGCAGATATTCGGATTAGGTCATGCAAAAAACGGAATAGTGCACGTCATCGGACCCGAAAACGGACTCACTCTGCCGGGAATGACAATAGTTTGCGGCGACAGTCATACATCTACTCACGGAGCTTTTGGCTGTGTGGCGTTCGGCATAGGCACAAGCGAGGTGGAAATGACGCTCGCCTCCCAGTGTATCCTGCAACCCAAACCGCTGAAAATGCGCATAACCGTCAATGGCAAATTGGACAACTATGTCACTGCAAAAGACATTATATTATATATAATAAGCAAAACAGGCACGGGAGGAGCAACGGGATACTTCATTGAATACGCCGGAGAAACCATTCGCAATATGAGCATGGAAGAACGTATGACCGTCTGCAACATGAGTATAGAAGCCGGAGCAAGAGGCGGAATGATTGCCCCCGACGAAAAAACATTCGAATATCTCAAAAATCGGGAATATTCCCCCAAAGGCGAACAGTGGGACAGGGCTGTGGAATGTTGGAAAAAACTCGCGACCGACGAAGGCGCCGTATTCGATAAAGAAATTTTTATTGACGCCGCCGCCGTCAAACCGATGATAACATACGGAACAAATCCCGGCACGGGAATTTTTATCGACGAACGGATTCCCGATGTCGAACAGATTGAAGAAGCCTCTAAAACATCGTTTAAAAAAATGCTGGATTATATGGGCTTCGCTCCGGGCGAAAAACTGCTGGGCAAACCCGTCGATTATGTCTTCCTCGGCAGCTGCACAAACGGACGCATAGAAGATTTGCGAACTTTTGCTCACTTTGTCAAAGGCAGGAAAAAAGCCGACAATATAATTGCATGGATTGTGCCGGGGTCAAAACAGGTTGAACAGGCGGCGCAGGAAGAAGGTCTGGTTGAGATACTGAACGAAGCCGGATTCGAAATGCGGCAACCCGGATGTTCGGCTTGTCTGGCAATGAACGACGATAAAATCCCCGCAGGTAAATATGCCGTAAGCACATCGAACAGAAATTTTGAAGGACGTCAGGGACCGGGTTCCAGAACCTTACTCGCAGGACCTGTGGTTGCTGCGGCAACAGCTATCACGGGAGTAATAACAAATCCTCACGATATTTATGCGGAATAATGAAATAATATTGAACTTTTACCCCGTTTGTGCATCAAAGCATTTTGTTTTGGAAACGCCGCTGTAGAGCGTCAAAAAAAAACATCGCATAAGAATGAAATGTATTGTTAATATCGTGTTAATGAAAAAGGAAAATGATAAAAAAGGACAAAATAAAAGTCCCGCAATAATTAAAATATATTCACATGAAACAAATATCAGTTTCGGATAAAAATTTGTATAACAACAGAATTAAAAGTATGGTAACAAAAACATCTGATGACAAACAATGTAAAAATGTCAATTCCGGAAAACATAAAGTTCGCCGATGGTTGTCGCTGACATTGTTATGGCTGCTCTCCGGCTTTGTATTTTCCTGTGGCGACGAACCCTATTTCCAAATAGGAACAGGCTGGGTTGATACAAACCTCAAAGTAGTTTATATTGACTCCTGCACGGCAAAACTTAGTACGATCAGAATAGATTCCACGCCAACATACGGTCAATCAACCATCCTGGTCGGCAGATATAACGACGTGAACTCGTTCACGGGAGAAACGCTGACAGGCGTAACAACTTCCCTGTCATACGTAGAACTCGCAAAACCGCAAACCGGCGACATAAGTAACAAGGCGGAATTCGATTCGCTGGTTATAGAAATGCGGTTCAACGGCTACTATATGGGCGATACCCTGAGGAACATGCACCTGTTTGTTCATAAACTCGCCGAACGTATGAAAACAGACGCAGCCACAGGCTCGGAGGTATATTATAATACCACTTCGTTTAGGTTTGAAGACGAACCTTTAGCCGAAGCAATCTTTCCGGTAAGACCGTCAAATACGGACGCCGGCATGACAACCGTCGGAGGAATTGCAATCGACCCCGTAAGAATTGTATTACCCAAAGATTTGGGGCAGGATTTTTTTGAAAAAATCAGAGATAAAACCGATGAATTTGACACTAACGACAAGTTTGTGGATTATTTCAACGGACTTGCTTTTGTTGCAGGAAACGATGTTGAAACAATAGTGGGTTTTAGAGCCGACACCTCGTTCAAAGTAAATCTCCATTATCATATTCTGGAAGAATTTCAAACCGACAACGTAATTACGTTTAACATAAATACAACCAATCAATTCAATAAAATATCTTCCGACAGAACGGGAACGCTGCTGACTTCGTTTACGGAAAATGAAATCGACGCAAATTTAACAAACAACCATGCATATATATCGGCAGGCGACGGTTTATATGTAAAAATAGAATTTCCCTACATTCGAGATATTATGATGATGAGCGATTACGGAGCGGTGGAACAGGCAATATTGGAAATAAAACCTGTGATCGGCACATATCAGGAAGTTACGCCTCTCCCCTCAGAGCTTAGTATCTACGCCTCTCCCTTATCGGGCGAAGCGGAAACTCAACTGAATGACCGGCAAAATCAGGTGCAAACCGGAAATCTGAGTATTGATTATCAGTTTTTGGACAATACAAACTATTCGTTTGACATAACCTCTTTTGTGCAGCAACAATTGTTAGTCCCCCTGGATCAGCAGCTATACCTTACCCTCCGGTTGCCCGACACAAATATGAAAAGCTCGACCCAGCGTTTAGTTATAGGCAACAGCAGTCACTATACGGATGTCGGTAACCGCACATACTACAACCGCATCAAATTAAAGCTATATTATAATATGTATAACAATAAAAAATGAGCATAGATATGATACAAATTAAACGACTCTTTATCTGCATATCAGCATCCCTGTCCTGTATTCTTTCCTATGCGCAACATTCGACCAGTTCGCCCTACTCCATGATCGGCATAGGGGAAATTGATACAAGAACTTACGGCTTAAACGGCGGTATGGCAAACGCAGGCATCGGCTTGTATGTCAAGAATTTTCTCAATAACTCCAACCCCGCAACCTTGATAGTTGACAGTTTGGCTTTCATATTCGATGTGTCTTTGGGAAGCAGTTTTTCGCAATTCTCAAGCGCCGGAATAACCGAAAACGCTAAAAATGCCAATATAAAAAAGGTGGCATTCGGAGTGAAACTGTTCCCGCGGTTCACCCTGTCGGGCGGCATAACGCCATTCAGCAATGTTCAGTATAAGATTCATACCACAGCGGATGTCGAAGGAGGAAACAGCGAAAAATATGATTTGTACTACGATGGCTCCGGCGGCTTAACAAAAGCGTATTTATCGGGTTCGTACAAATTGCTTCCGAATTTACGTGTGGGAGCGTCGGCTTCATATCTGTTCGGACGGATCAACAGAACCGAATCCCTTGTATCGCACAGTGTAAGCACCGCTTCGGAAGTAGATGAAATTTTGATGGATTTCGGACTGATATACAATAAAGCAATAAGCAACGCCACCAACATCTCGGCGGGACTGACCTACAGTTACGAATCACAGATAAAAATGAAAAATTACACCACATACTCCATGTCGGGTGAAACGGATGTGAAGTCCAGCACCTATACCTCCCTGCCGCACAGCATAGGCGCGGGCGCGGCTTTGCAAACTGTCCGGGGACGCAGTTATGGAGTGTTTTCCATTGATTACAGGTTCGGCAACTGGGCAAGCATAAAATCGCCCGACCAAAGGATGCATTATGCCAATAATCACAGAATTAATGCAGGTTTGGCATACGTTCCCAACTACCGTACTCCAAGAAACTATTTCCAGAGGATTCAATACCAGGCAGGCGGCTATGGCGAAATTTCCAATCTGATTATTAACGGTAATCGCTTAATGGAAACAGGATTTACGGTTGGAGCGGTGTTTCCGATAAAAAATAATTATTCGCAAATATATTTTTCCGCAGATTTTGGAAGCAGAGGCGGAAAAGGTCTGATTAACGAAAATTATATCAGACTGAATGTGGGAGTATCTATAAACCAGACATGGTTCTTGAAATGGCAGTATGACTAATGGAAACTTCTGTGATTAAAGTGTGAATGTTTTATACAATGAAACTATAACAAAAATAAATTATATGCGCATGAAAAAATTATTATTAATTATTGCTGTATTTTTATTTGCAGCAAATGTTCAGGCTCAATTACGTATCGGCGTGAAAGCCGGCGCTAATTTCAGCAAATTCACTACCAATCTCGATGAATTGAAAAAAAGCGGCACATCCTGGCAGGTGGGTCTTGTTCCTCAATTCAAAATCCCTTTAGTTGGCATAGGTATCCAACCTGAGTTGCTATACACGGTTAATAAGGGAAACGATAACCATATAGGATACTTTAATGTTCCTGTAAATCTGCGGTGGCAACCTCTGCCCTTGCCTTTGGTGAAACCGATAATACTTGTTGGTCCTTATTTCGGATATGCCGTCAATTTCAAAGGACTGAACAATATTAAAGATGACATCAACCGCTTCGATTGGGGGATAGGACTTGGAGCCGGAGTGGAAATATGGAGATTTCAGTTCGAGGGACGCTACAGTTTGGGATTACAAAATCTGTCGGCTAAAGATGTGGTGGCTTTGCAAGAATTAAAAAATAAAGTGTTTACGCTGTCGGTAGTGTACTTTTTTAAATGACAGCCCCCCTACTCCCCAAGGAGGGGAACAGACGGGGCAGCGAAGGCGGAAAGAATTATGATTAAAGGATTTTTTACAGGATTAACAAGATTTTCAGGATTGACAATTGCGTAGATTGGAAAAAATCCGCAGGATTTAATTCGTAAAAATTCTATAGCGTTAAACATTCGTGTAATTGACTACGTCGAACTTACGTTTCGTAAAAATCCGCAGGATTTAATTCGTGTTAATTCGTAAAAATCCTACAGCGTTAAACATTCGTGTAATCCGTGTAATTCGTGGATAAAAAAATTGCGGATAAAACATTCGTGTAATTCGCAAAATCCGCAGGATTTAATTCGTGTTAATTCGTAAAAATTCTACAGCGTTAAACATTCGTGTTATTCGTGTAATTCGTGGATAAAAAAATGTGGATAAAAAACATTCGTGTAATTCGCAAAATCCGCAGGATTTAATTCGTGTTAATTCGTAAAAATCCTATAGCGTTAAACATTCGTGTAATCCGTGTAATTCGTGGATAAAAAAACAATCCGCAGGATTTAAAATCCGGTTAATTCGGCGACTAAAATGACCGAAAAGACCAAAAAGATTTGTGAAATTAAATTTGTATTAAAAGATGATATATATTAATGATAACTATTTGAAATTACCGGGGAGCTATTTGTTTTCCGAGATAGCTAAGAGAGTAAGAATTTATAAAGAACGACATCCGGGATCGAAAGTGATAAGTTTGGGTATAGGCGATGTTACGCAGCCTTTGCCTCCGGCGGTTATAGCGGCTTTGCACGAGGCTACGGACGAGATGTCGCATGTTGAAACCATGCGGGGATATGCGCCTGAGCAGGGCTATGAATTTCTGCGAAACGCTATAGCTGAAAACGATTTCAGAGCAAAGGGATTAGATATTCATCCTACTGAAATTTTTGTTAGCGACGGAGCAAAAAGCGATACCGGAAACATAGGCGATATCTTGAGTATCAACAATAAGATTGCCGTAACAGACCCTGTGTACCCTGTATATGTAGATACCAATGCTATGGCGGGACGTTTGGGTTCTTTAGTCGGCAATGTGTGGAACAATCTTGAATACCTGCCCTGTACTTCGGAGAATAATTTTATTCCCGAACTGCCCTCCAAGCCCGTGAATGTGGTGTATTTATGCTATCCTAATAATCCTACGGGAACAACCCTAACCAAAGTGCAGCTAAAAATATGGGTAGATTATGCCTTGAAAAACAATGTGCTGCTCATGTTTGATGCGGCTTACGAGGCTTTTATTACGGAAAAAGACGTTCCGCACAGTATTTATGAAATAGAAGGAGCAAAACAGGTGGCTATAGAGTTCCGCAGTTTCTCCAAAACGGCGGGTTTCACAGGTCTAAGATGCGCCTACACTGTTGTTCCGAAAGACTTGACGGCTCAATCGCAATCGGGCGAACAAGCCTCCCTGAACGCATTATGGATGCGTCGGCAAACCACTAAATTCAACGGAACAGCCTACATAGTGCAGCGTGCGGCAGAAGCGACATACTCGCCCGAAGGGAAAAAACAAGTGCGGGAACTTATCAATTATTATTTAAATAACGCAAAAGTAATAAAAGAAGGAGTGGAATCGCTGGGATTAAGCGCCTACGGAGGAGTAAACTCGCCATACGTATGGGTACGGACGCCAAAAAACATGTCCTCATGGGACTTTTTCGATTATCTGTTGAATAATATGCAGATTATAACCACTCCGGGAGCCGGTTTCGGCGTCAGCGGAGAAGGATATGTGCGCTTCTCGGCTTTGGGAAACAAAGATGCAACAAAGGAAGCCGTTGAAAGAATTATGAATTATAAATTATGAATTATGAATTAGTAGGGCGTTGTAAAGAAAACTCTAATTCGGCGGAAATAAGCGTGGTTATGATGCGGCGGATAAATGTAAACCGGATTCAAAACACGCTTGCATCACGGGATGCAAGTACGAACGGGATAAAAACATGCTTGCATCACGGGACGCAAGTCCGAACGGGATAAAAACATGCTTGCGGCATTTGCCGCAAGTCCGAACGGGAACAAAAACATGCTTGCGGCATTTGCCGCAAGTCCGAACGGGAACAAAAACACACTTGCGGCATTTGCCGCAAGTCCAAACCGGATAAAAACACGCTTGCGGCATTTGCCGCAAGTCCAAACCGGATAAAAACACGCTTGCGGCATTTGCCGCAAGTCCGAACCGGAACAAAAACACGCTTGCGGCATTGCCGCAAGTACAGTTAATAAATATTGTTTAATTTAATAAATTAATTTATTATGAAAATATTAAAATTTTATTTGGGACATCTTCGCAATGAAGAGCATTTTCAACTGATGACCGAGTTCAAGAAATTAATAGAAGCAAGCGGCGCATCGGTTTTGAACATTGAGCAACTGTTTGCTGTATTTTTGGTTCTCTTCGGCAGGGAAGACCTTGCCGTTGAGGTATTCCGCAAAAACGATTTAACCGACGACATCTCCGCAACAGATGCCTTGAGGGACAACATCTATCGAGGTTTTACGCTTTTTGTGGAAACTCATCTGTACAGCCCCATACCCGAAAAAGTGGAAGCCGCCAATAACATCCGGACGGTGATTGACCATTACGGCGATTTTCGTAACAAGTCGTATAACGAAGAAACTGCAAGCATCAACAACTTTTTGCAGGACATCAACGCCCGCTGCGCCGACGACATCAACACGCTGAACGCCGCAGAATGGATCACAAACCTCTCCGCATCCAATCAGACTTTCGACAACCTGATGAATCAACGTTATGACAGGGAGGCAGGACAGGAATATATCAACCTGCGCGAAACACGCAGAGAAATAGACAGGGTCTATAACCAAATCACCGGCTTCATCAACGCCGCCATCATCGTAAACGGCGACGCCGCATATTCCGATTTTGTGAACAAACTGAACGAACGTATTTCATATTACAAAAACACGCTGGCGCAACGCAAAGGACGCGCTGCAAAGAAAAAAGAAGAAGGAGAAAGTTAGAAGAAAACGCCCCGGTTCGGCGTCAATAGTATCTACACAAATTTTTTCGATAGTATATTGTTGAAAAAGTAGCAATGACTGCGCTTGTCGTCATTGCGACGGCGTAGCCGGAAGCAATCCAGAAATAGACTTATTTTATACTTTATTTTTCTGGATTGCTTCGGCTTACGCCTCGCAATGACGACAAGACGAATGAAGGGAACGTAATGGCTAAATCTTATTTTGAGGTGCTATGGATGGAGTTCCCTTCGTTCGGCGTAGCGATAGCCCGAAGGGCTTAATTTTCATAACCGCAGGTCATCGACCTGCGGAAACGCCCTCTCACA
>JAISRS010000363.1 GCA_031273485.1 Prevotellaceae bacterium | reverse complement strand
TCACATCCATTCCTGTTCTCCGTCTTTGGTTATTACGAACCATTTGCCGAGTTTTCCCGTTGAAGTGTTTTTAAGATACAGTAACGTATTCACAGGGAATTGAAACTGTAGGAGATGATTTACGGCGGTTTGTCGTTCGAGCAGTTTCCAGTCGTTTTTCTCCCGGAAAAATAATTCATAAGTATGACCCTCGTATATTCCGTTACCCTCGTTGCGCGGCAGATACTGAATTTTGCTTATTGTTTGCGGTTCGTTCAACTCAAGACCCATCCACGAATCGTTAAGATATTTGGCATCGTAGAAAGTAGAAATATCTCCGTCGAACGCCTTGTCGAAAGTCATTGGCGAATCCAGATATGAGCCGGGAGTACCGATTGGTTTACCACTCAGTTTTTCACCTTTATTGTTGTAAAATATTACTTCGGCAACATGACAGTGACTGTTTGCGGACGAAACATAGCGGACATAACGATAAGTTGCAGGATTTTGAATGTTTGCAGTATTGAAACATTCGCCGCTTGCTTTTTTTACGACATGTAACACTTTCGCGTCGGAAAAATCGCTTTGGTTGGCGCCTTCAAAAACGCCGTTAATCATACGTTCCTTATATTTATCGCCGGACAGGAAAATGTTCGATACCGTAAACCGACGGCGGTTGGCGGTATCGGATTCAAAGAAATGAAGATTGTCGTCATCCCTTATTATAAAGGGATAATTGGCTGCCGTTGATGTATTTTGCACATAATACACGGGCAGATACAGTATATTTCTGCCGATTGTGCCGAAATCAATACTGTCATCATATATTTTACCCCAGCCTGTGATGTTCCACTCGTTTTCGCCGATGACGGCAAGAAAGGCGTACTTGGAGTCGTTCGCCGGTTTATTTGTGGTGGGAACTTTAACGCTTTTACCTTTTGTGGAAAGAGGATCAAGAACAACACCCAGACCTCTTTTGTGAAGAGAATCGTGCACAATACTTTTCCTTGGGGGAAGAAGATTGAGCGAATCTTTTTTATCGGGAGATTCGGAGAATAATTCGACATATTCTTCCGTGACGTCCTTCATAAACGGATTGCGCACCGAAGGAGGTATATTGTTGTTGTCGATGCCGTTGAAGTTATTTTGTTTGGCATAAGTAATCCGGTAAACCTTGCTTTTAGGCATACGGCTGCCGGGGTGAGTTGCCCCCGGATTGGCTTCGGTACCCATGAACGAAAACCGTCTGCCGGCGCCGGCATACACCGAGTTCCATGTATGCCCCACATTCCGGTGCGACCATTTGGGAGTACATTCCAGCGTTACGGGAATACCCAATGCACGCATTGTGAAAGCTGCCAAAGCCGTCATTTCGTCGCACATGCCGCGTGAGGTTGTCAGAATCATGGAATAATTCATCTTCGGCAACCAATTCGACAATTTTAAACGGGGCAGTTCCGAATTGACTTTGAAACAGGCTTCGGTAGAAGTCATTTCGGGTTGTTCCCGAAACGTCCGGTTCAGTTTGGCAAAACTTACAAGTATCTTTTCGCGCCAGTTTTCCAATGGTTCGTAGGCAACACGGTATGGAAGTATCTCTTCGCAAAAAACATCGAAAGGAACATCCTTTCCCCAGGGTTGTTCTTCCCACATCTTGAAAGCCAGTTCAATATTGTTAATCAAATAATCTCCTTTGATGTGCTTCACGTCTTCACGCACAATCTGTTTACCGATTTTAAAAGCGTTTTCCACATCCTGTTTGTCGCCAAGTCCGTCCCAGCGCAGATATACAGCCACAACATTCTCGAACGGAGCATCATATTCCAATGAATATTTTCCCGGCATGTTTTCGATCAAAAACTCGGCAGCCCGAAGTTTCAGACTGTCGGCAGGATTAGCGCCGTAATGCTTCAACACTTTCTCCAATTCTCCACGATTGTCTCCCGCCATAAACAGCACAGCGTTTATTTCAGGCGCATACGGAGGATTATTCCACCTGTATCGTTGCCATGTAAAATAACCCAAACCAACGATAACCAAAATCAATAGCGCCGTAATAACGCCGCTTGTTCTCTTCTTCAAATTTTCTTTACTCATATCTTTATAAATTTTAATCTACGAATTTTCTTTTTTCTTTATCCACGTTTTTTTTATCCACGTTTTTTTTATCCACGAATTACACGAATCACACGAATTTTTATCCTGCGGATTTTTACGAATTACACGAATTTTTCTGCGGAGGCGACCCCCTAACAGGGTTTAAAATCCCTGTTAGGGTTTGAAATCCTTTGACCCTTAACAGCCTTGCACCGCTCGCGCGGGTTTGTAACCCGTACGCCTCCGCTCCTCGCTCGCGCGGGTTTGTAACCCGTGCGCCTCCGTCTCCACCGCTCGCGCGGGTTTGTAACCCGTGCGCCACTATTCCTTTATTACATGCACGGATTACAAATCCGCGCAAGCGGTGGAGAAGTTTATTACATGCACGGATTACAAATCCGCGCAAGCGGGACCTGTTATATGTTGCCTTCCAACCCCTAACAGGGTTTAAAACCCTGTTAGGGGCGCTCATCGCGCAAGCGGGGCGCCTGAGTAGTTATAATCTTTGAAAAAATCTTTTCCATTGCCATTTATTTGTTTTCCTGTCTTTTGATTTCCAGATAATAAAAGCCTTGCCAACGATATGGTCTTCGGGTAACAGTCCCCAGTATCGCGAATCGCGCGAATCTTTTACGTGGTCGCCTGCCATGAAATAGTAATTTTGTTGAAACACATATTTGTCGGCAGGTTTATCTGCTATAAAAACCTGTCCGTCTCTGACGTCAACAGGCTGTTGTGTTTCGTATTCGATAAGTTTCCGGTACAGGCGAATATTCATTGTGTCTATAGCCACAGTATCATTCTCGCCGGGGATATATAAAGGTCCGAAATTCTTGACATTCCATCCGTAAACCGTATCCGGGAAACATCTGTAGATATTGGGACGTAAATTTTCCGCCGGCGTTTCCGACAATTTTTGCTGATTGGCATAATGTCCCAATGTGTCGGGGAGGTTTTTTACACGGTATATTCCATTGTCGATAAAAAAAGTATCGCCCGGAACAGCTATGCATCGCTTGGCGTAGAACACATTGAAATCCAATTCCAATTTATGCGGGTTCGAATAAGGATAATTGAACACTATTATTTCGTTACGCCTTATTTTTCGATAACCTTTCAAACGTTTCATGCTAAAATCCCCGTTTCGCAGAAATCCCCAGCTTTTGAATATACGGGGTCCGGGTATCATTTTGTTGACAAAAATAAAATCGCCCGGCAAAAGTGTCGGAGCCATCGAATATGTGGGAATGACAAACGAGGCTAACAGGCATACTCTTAAGGCTATCGCAAATATTATGGCAAATATCAAGAAAAGAAACCAGCCGAAAATACTTTTTAGAATACGCTTGAATTTCAATTTCTTGAATTTCTTCTTTAGTTTCTCTCCACAGAGGACGAAAATCTTGTTCAAACTGCTTTTCATATCTTATTTCTTAACCTCCCAAGTTCCTTCCTCATTTCTTCCACTGCCATGGATTCCACTTTTGGTTCTTTGGTAAAGACGATGTCTGTTTCTTCGCGGGCTTTTTCCGTTTCGCCCGTTTCGTAGTACAGTTTGGCAAGCAGATAATGAGGATACAAACGGTTCGGAACAAGATTCACGGCTTTCCGAAGACACTGTTCCGCAAGCGCATATTCTTTTAATGCCTGATAATTTTTACCCATCACATTATAGAGCATCGGGTCGCAACTAATTTCGGCTGCTCGACGAAGGATTTCATTACTTCGCTCATACTGTTCCGATTTCGACAGGCTTTGGGCATATTCGAACAGAAACCTTATTTCGTCCTGCAAATACGGATACTGTTTCGCATACTCTTCGGCGGCTTCCTTATGGAGATTCATATTATGCAGTAATCCTGCGCCGTTCCACTGTTTATATGCCTCATACGACGGATATACCTTATACATACACAATGCAGTGATCAAAAACGCAAACAACAAAAATACAACCGCAAACGAAGTATTCCCCGAATTAAAAATTCGTGCAATTCGACGACTAAAAATTCGTGTAATTCGATTAATCCTCGGATTAAAAATTCGTGTAATTGACTGCGTCGAACTTACGTTTCGTTTAACCCCTGGGTTAAAAATTCGTGCAATTCGATTAATCTCCGGATTAAAAATTCGTGCAATTCGTGTAATTCGTGGATAAAAAACAACTCGTGGATAAAAAACAACTCGTGGATTTAAGATATTCGTGGTTTGTGGAGTGGCTGACAGAAATACAAACGCGACAACAAAAGGCAACACATTAAACGGATACGACATGCCGGCGAATATCAGTAAGGCAATCAGCGAACCCGTGGAAAGATAATTCCCGTTTTTCACTCCTAAAACTAATACACAGCCAACAAAAACAATAAAGATAATAAACGGCGCTATTCCTGTTTCGATACAAATCTGAAGATATTCGTTGAAAGCATATTCTACGCCGCCTGCAACATATTCTTCCCTTTCTGTGCCTGCGCCGGAGGCAAAATATTCCGCCTGCGTATCTCCGTAGCTTCCCGCAAAATTGCCCAAACCAACGCCTGCCGGATGTTTTCGGACGGTTTGCAGAGCGATTTTCCATGTCAGCGCACGTCCCGAAGCCGAATCCTTTTTCAGAAAAAACAGCCCTGTTAATGCGACTGCCAGCAATATGGCGGCAACAAACGAAAAAACAAAAACTCTTTTCCTGTATTTTTTTAAATAACCGGTAACTTTTTTGTTTTGCGCAACATATATTATTCCAATAAACGCCGAGCCGCCCAAAGCTGCCAGCCACGAGGCTCGGCTCATTGCGGCGGGCAGCACAAGCAAGATACTGAGACAGGTCAGTATGCCAAGTATTTTCAGACCTGTTTTCCATATCTCCGGAAATAAACCCTGTACAACTTTCTTCAAGCCTTCTTCCTTCTTTACCTTCCCGTTTTTTAACGAACGGATGAAACGCAATCCAAAACCTGACAGGGTTTTAAACCCTGTTAGGGTAGCGCGATATCCTTCTTCCTTCTGCCCCATACCTTCTACCTTCAGCAGGTATCCCAAGGCGGCGGGAAAAACCATTGCAAGCCATCCCGAATACGGTCCCGGATTAAAGAACGACCCCGTGATTTTAAACACGCTATGTTGCGAAGGCAGGTAACCATACAATTGCATCAATCCCCACACAGCCTCCACCAAGCCCGTTACAACAAAGAAAACCATAAGCAACCGACACGTCAACTCCCTGCCTGCAAACAATATCCGCAGATAAAACCATAAAAGCGCCAACAGAATCAGCAGCACGCATTTTGTAGATAATCTTCCTGTGTGACAGACGCTCACAGCCACAGCAGCGCAACAAAACAGCAGCAACAACAAATCCGGCATCGCGAACCTCACTCTTGTTTTGCCAAACCCAATCAGCGGCGCCGCCAACACCGACAACAAAGCGCAGGAACCGTAAAACCAGAAATATTTTCCCGACACAATTCCATTGCCCAAATCCCT
>JAISRS010000351.1 GCA_031273485.1 Prevotellaceae bacterium | reverse complement strand
TCAACTCTTTTGAAGAAGAAGCAACTTTGGCAAAACGATACAAAAATAAATTCAGAGCCATTTTAGGCAATAAAAAACTCCCGCTTCTGTATCGTACGGAATATCTTTTTTCAAAATGGTTGTTGAAATACTATTTATAATTTTATAGTTTAAATCGCAGAACTCTTGACGGAATTAATTCATAAGTCAAGAGTTCTGTATTATAAATTACTGCATTTTTGGCTAAATCTTATTTTGCCATTTAATACTAAAAAGCATCCTTTTAATACCGAAAAAGCTCGCAAAACACCTTCCGAACCTCTATTTAATACTAAAAAGCATCCTTTTAATACCAAAAAGCATCGTCGAAATACTTCCGAAGGTCAAATTAATATTAAAAAGCATCGTCGAAATACCTCCGAAGGTCAAATTAATACTAAAAAGCATCGTCGAAATACCTCCGAAGGTCAAATTAATACTTAAAAGGGTCTCGAAAATGCCATTTTGGCATTATGGGGAACTTCAGAAGTATTATGGGAACCTTAAAAGAATATACGAAGATTTTTTTTTTGCACTTTTTCACATAGTCGATAATTTTCAGTAAAATATAAAAATACATTGGCGTTTAAAGGTAAATTGGCGTTTAGAGGTAAATTGGCGTTTAAAAAAAATTTAGCCTTTTTCATCCCTTTTTTGGTTATCTCCCGACAAAACCCTATCTTTGCGGCTTTATTTGAACAATTAGATTCATGATTTTTATTATATGTATAAAACATTATTGAAACTCATTAACAGCTATAATTTACTTGATGAGGATAGTAAACACATTATTCAATACCTCTCGTTAAGTCCTCAGTCGGAAAATATTGACGATATTCTGAGGGCTATGCCGAACGCCATGACGCAGGCGCAGTTAAAATCACTGATAGATAAATGTGTCAACGCAAAATTTATTACACAAGACAATTTCTACGGCAAACAATTTTCTCCCGATAATTATTTGCGCGTGTGGGTGTATCCTATAATTAATAAAAACATTCAGTTACCGAAAACAAGGGTAAAAACAAATTACGGTTACTATTACAGCAGCGCTTTCAAAGATTTGGCAAATTACCTTCACGTCCTGTGCCTCAGCAATAAACTGCCGGAAATAAAGGAAGCCGAAACAAAACTTATCTCATATCAACATCAGATAAGTTATTTGCTGGCAACATTGTACCAGCCTGCATACGACAACCTGTTTCCGAAAATGTCGTCAATCCTTGTCGGTACGTTATACGATATGTTTGCCAAAGCCGTTTTCAAGGATCTGAATTCTCTTGACGAATTTCGCTTGCCCGACGAGAAATTCAAACATGACAAATCGGCTGAGCTGCGCTGTCGGCAGGCGGAAATTGCTTTCAAACGCGGCAATTTCGACGAGGCTATCCGGATCGCCGGCGATACCGACACGGCAATATCGCACTTTACCGTAGCAGTGCAGTACTTTTTGCTTGGCAAAATGGACGACGCCCTGGCACGCTTCGAAAAGGGAATGAAAAAACAGCGCAGATATCACAAAAATTCGTATGTCCCCATCCTGCCCGAAGCGGCTTTGTTCTATGTGATTGCATGGATGTCGAAAGAACAGGAAGCGTACGTTCCCGTCTTCAACAGGATTATCAACGACAAAACAAAGTTTTATACCAACGTGCATCTTCTTTTCAACAAGATGTGCCAATACACCGTACTTGATGTGAAACGTGCGGGAGAAGTAGCGTCGTCACTGAGAATTAAACATTTCAATGACAAAGATGAACTGACGCTGTGGACTATCATCGCCATGGGATTCACAGGGGAAAAACCCGATGACGAGGATTTTGTCAACAAGATGGAGACTCTGGTGCGGCAAGCGTTTAAGAACGGCTATCTTCCGGCGGCTTACGAAGCGGCATACACTCTGCTGCAATGGGAAAAGACGTCCGACATCCGTAAAATATATGAGGCAATATCGCAACAGTTGGGCTATCAGCCGGCGCTTTCGAGAGTGAAACACATGGAGGAATGGGAAAAACAGCTTAACTCTTACCTGAGGCTCGAAGCCGTGCAATCGCTTATACGCAAGGATAACGGCGAAGGTAAAACGCGCGTGGCTTACCGTTTTTTCCCGAAACGAAACTCTGCCGTGCCGGTGCTGCAAAGCCGTCAGGCAAACGGAGGATGGACTTCCGGACGAAATATTGCCATATATACGTTTAACGATAGAAAGGTGGATTGCATGACCGCACAGGATAAACGTATAGCCGAGGCTCATCTTAGCAGCGGACATTCTTATTCATACGAACTTGGAGAAGAAGCCATACTTGCGATGGTCGGACATCCGCACGTGCTTTTTGAAGATAGCGAGATTCCCGTAGAACTTGTGCCCGCAAAACCGATGCTGCGCGTTGTGGCGTCGCCGAAAGGCGGATATAAAATCGAAAGCGACATAGTCGGTACCCGCAACGGAATACGGATTGTGAAGGAAACCAATACGCGCTACAAGGTATATGAAATCAACAGATTTCAGAGCGAAATAATTCACGCTGTTACGGAAGGTCGTAAAATACCCGAACAGGGGCGCGAAAAACTGCTTGAGGTGCTGAAATATTTCGGTACGGTTATAGATATTCAGTCCGATTTGTCGGTGGACGAAAACCAGCAGACAAGGCAAGTCGAAACCGATTCGCGCATCCGCGTGCAGATGTTGCCATGGAGCGATGGCATTAAAGCCGAGCTGTTTGTCAAGCCTTTCGGTTCGCATCCGCCGTACTGCAAACCGGGACGCGGCGGGAAAGTACTCATCGCCAACGAAAACGGCGAACGGCTACAGGTTACGCGCAATCTGACGGACGAAAAAAAATACGGCGAAACGCTGCTCAACGACATACAATCCATTGAAAACCTTTCGACAGCCGACGAACTGATGGCTTTCGACAATCCCCTCGATTCGCTCGAACTGCTCGACATTCTGCAACGTCATCAGGATATTGCCATAGTGGAGTGGCCCGAAGGAGAACGCTATAAAATCCGCAAAACCGTTGATTTCGGTAATCTGAAAATGAAGATAACCGGCGCCATCAACTGGTTCGAACTCGACGGCGAACTGAAAGTGGACGAAGAAACCGTCCTGACTGTTAGCACATTGCTCGACCTTGTCCGGCAGGGACACGGGCGATTTCTTGAACTGAGCAACGGCGAATTTCTGGCGCTGAGCGAACAGTTCCGGAAACGGCTGTCGGAACTGAGCGCATACTCCACACATTCGGCAAACGGCGTAACGATAAACCGTTTCGCCTCCGCATC
>JAISRS010000188.1 GCA_031273485.1 Prevotellaceae bacterium | reverse complement strand
CGGCAGTATAAAAACAAATCCCGAAATCATAGAATTTGCCAAACAGGAAAGACCGATAGACGAATTGACACGAATCTTAGCCGTTGAACGTCCCAAATATTTACGCGAAAAATTGATCCATGCGTTCGACTGGCAACAGGCGCTTGATTTAAGTATGTCGTTTACCTCCTTAACCTTAGAGAAAACGATTCCTGATTCCGCCGAAGCGTTTGCGATGGCTTTAAATATCCAAAATCGAATGTCGGAACAACAGAATGTCGCTAAAAAATTTCAGGAACAACTCCATCTTTTATTGAACAATTTTGAAAAAGACGGAGATATTTTAACATTGAAAAATCGTGTGCAAAAAGCGGTTATATATTTTTATAAGGATTTCACGGAAAATGTCCTGAATCCGCTGGACGCTCATTTAGACAGCCTTAAAAAAGCGTCGAAAGTGAAACAATACACAACTGCCGTCAGAGATATTAAAAGTGGGCTGGAAGAATTTATTGTAAAACTGAAAAGGGTCGCTTACGGCGAAATTTTATTGACCGAAGAAATTGATTTTGAAACAATAGCGCCCCAAACAAATAAACCGTCCGACAGTAAGAGAAGTAAACCGGAAAAAGAAAAAGGAGCTTCGTTTTTCATAACGCTGGAAATGTTTCGCAAAGGAATGGATATGGAAGATATTGCAGTAGAACGAAATCTGGCGCAAAGCACAATCGAAGGACATTTAACTGCGTTCGTAAAAACCGGCGAAATTTTGATCCATGAACTTATGTCCGAAGAAAAAGTGAAAATAATTCAACCTCTGGTCGAAAATTTCAATGAACAGTCGTCGCTCTCGGAGATTAAACAAAAACTTGGAGATGAATTTTCGTACGGAGATATCAAAGCAGTGATAAATCATCTGACTTACCTTTCTAAATCATGAATTATGAATTTCCCTTTAAGGACTTTAAAACCTTAAAGTCCTTAAAAGAAAAGACGCCCCCTCGTAATTTTTAATTTTTAATTCGTAATTCATATTTTTTTTGTTTACATCAATAATATCCCTACCTTTGCGACCGTTGTAAAAATTGAAAATGATGTATAAAGTACAATAAGTAATATGATTAAATAATTAAAATATAAACAAATGAAAAGATTAGTATTTATTTCCTTAATTCTGTTTTTTTCTCTTTCTTCGGTTTTTGCTCAGAGAGTAAATAAAGAAGTTCCTGAAAATTCGTTAGTATATGCGTTACCGAAAACGAGTATAGAGATTTCCGTAGAAGTCAAAAAGGACACCTACATACCGGGTCCTTATGTCAGATATGCGGATGTATTTCTATCTATAGAAAATGTTTCGGTAAAAGAAGATGTGAGCTACAGCATTGGCAACGTTTCGATGCAACCGGTCACTGAGGCTGATTATGAATATCTTTACTCTTTGCCTATCGGCGAGAAAACTACCCTGAACGCCACTTTTCTGTCGCTCGCGGCGGAAGGATTGATATTCGCAGTCAATGAACCTAAAAAATCGGCAATTGACCTTTCTGCTCCGTTAAAAAATTTTCAACATTACACCGATCGCCTGTCGTCTCCTCCCATCAAAACGAGAAAGGAAACGATAAACGACAGAATCCGAACCGATTCGGGGTTTATTAATGTCCCTTATCAAGAAAGTTTCATCGAAAAGAAAGACCCTGAAAGTAAGGCGGAAGATGCGGCTAAATTCCTTTTTGCATTACGTCAGCGACGATTTGAACTGATTTCGGGAGATGTGGAGCACGCTTTTAGCGGCAACTCGCTGAAAGACGCCCTGAAAGAAATAAGCCGCCTCGAAAAGGAATATCTCTCGCTGTTTATCGGAAAACATATTGTCGAAAGCCGTGTGTATAAATTCTATATATCGCCCGATAAGGCTTTGGACAAAAAATCGTATGCAGTCTGTTATTTTTCTGAAGTCGATGGACCGCTTTCCGAATCAACACGAACCACAAAACCTCTGCTTCTGAATGTTAGTCCAAGCGGCAAGGTGAACGCTCTGGAAGGAGTGAAAACAAGAATAAAATTACCGATATATTACAGAATACCCGAAACTGCTTTTGTTCAGCTATATTACGGCTCGAACGAACTTTGCAGCGGAAAAATGCACATTTATCAAATGGGCAAGGAACTGTCCATACCGTCGGATGCAAAACTGCAATAATGAGGGTTATATAGTTTATAATAATTAAGATATATGGCGAAAGAAATTACATCAAGAGCGGAAAATTTTTCGCTTTGGTACAATAATCTGGTATTAAAAGCCGGATTAGCCGAAAATTCGGCAGTGCGAGGCTGCATGGTCATCAAACCCTACGGATACGGTCTGTGGGAAAATATGCAGTCGGCGCTTAATCAAATGTTTAAAGATACGGGACATTCCAATGTTTATTTTCCGTTGTTTATACCCAAATCGTTTTTGGCAAAAGAAGCCGAACATGTCGATGGCTTTGCCAAAGAATGCGCCGTTGTGACTCATTACCGGCTTCGTAACACGCCCGACGGTAAAAATGTGGAAGTTGACCCCGATGCAAAATTGGAAGAAGAATTGATCGTGAGACCCACATCCGAAACCATTATATGGAATACATACAAGAATTGGATACAGTCCTACAGAGATTTACCGCTGTTGTACAATCAATGGGCAAATGTTGTGAGATGGGAAATGAGAACGCGCCTGTTTCTCCGAACCGCCGAATTTCTTTGGCAGGAAGGACATACAGCTCATTCGACCAAAGAAGAAGCTGTGGAAGAAACTCTTAGAATGCTGGGCGTTTACGAAGAATTTGCAAAAAATTGGCTCGCTCTTCCCGTAATCACCGGCGTAAAAACAGTAAGCGAACGCTTTGCCGGCGCTGTTGATACCTACTGCATCGAAGCAATGATGCAGGATGGAAAAGCCTTGCAGGCAGGCACCTCCCATTTTCTCGGTCAAAATTTTGCAAAGGCATTCGACGTTAAATTTGCCGGCAAAGACGGCGAGCTGGACTATGTCTGGGCTACTTCCTGGGGAGTTTCAACCCGTTTGATCGGCGCCCTGATTATGGCTCATTCCGACGACAACGGGCTGGTGCTTCCTCCGAAAATCGCTCCCCTGCAGGTTATTATCATCCCCATATTTAAAGGCGAAGAAGAATTGCAGGAAATGAAAATCCATTGCGAAACAATAAAAAACGAGCTGCAAAAATCCGGAATCTCCGTCAAGGCAGACTATAGGGACAATCTCCGTTCGGGATTTAAATTCGCCGAATACGAGCTGCAAGGCGTGCCTGTGAGATTGGCGGTGGGTCCGAGAGATATTAAAAACGGAACGGTGGAAGTTGCACGCAGAGATACTCTGACTAAGGAAGTTGTGTCGCAGGAAAACCTCACGCAGCATATCGTTTCTTTACTCAACGATATTCAAAATAATATCTATAATAAAGCCCTTAAATTCCGGGATGAAAATACTCATTATGTGGATACTTACGAAGAATTTAAAGTCAAAATCGAAAATGGCGGCTTTATCATGGCGCACTGGGACGGAACCGCCGAAACCGAAGCCCTGATTAAGGAAGAAACAAAAGCCACTATCCGCTGCATCCCCCTTGAGGGAGATGCGACGCCGGGAAAATGTATGGTTACAGGGCAATATTCCGATAGAAGAGTTGTGTTTGCAAGGAATTATTAATCGGCTGTCCCGAATCGGAAATATTTTGATGATTTAATTGATAATTTAACGGAAAGTATATGAAATTATGGAATAAGGGATTTGAACCCGACGAATCTGTTGAACTCTTTACTGTTGGGCGCGACAGGGAACTGGATTTGAAACTTGCAAAATTCGATGTACAAGGCTCCGTGGCTCACATTCGGATGCTTAACAGTATAGGTCTGCTGAAAAACGCGGAACTGGCGATGCTGACGCATGAACTGCAAAAAATTGCAGATAAAATCGAATCCGGCGATTTTGAGATAGAACAGGGAGTAGAAGACGTTCATTCCCAGATAGAACTTATGCTTACAAGGGAGTTGGGCGACGTTGGGAAAAAAATTCACTCCGGACGCTCGCGCAACGATCAGGTTCTGGTGGATATCAAGCTGTTTTTCAAAAGCGAAATAACGGAACTCGCCGCATTAACCGAACAGTTGTTCGATACTCTGATAGAGCTAAGCGAAAGATACAAAGACATATTGATGCCCGGATACACGCATTTCCAGATAGCAATGCCTTCGTCCTTCGGGCTGTGGTTCGGCGCTTATGCCGAAACGCTTGTCGATGACGTGATTCTGTTAAACGCCGCCTATAAACACGCCGACCAGAATCCCTTAGGTTCAGCCGCCGGCTATGGCTCTTCGTTTCCTTTGAACAGAACGCTGACTACGGAATTATTGCATTTTGAAACCTTGCATTTCAACTCCATAGCCGCACAAATGTCGCGGGGTAAAACGGAAAAAACACTGAGCTATGCAATAGCGGCAATATCGGGAACATTATCGAAACTTGCAGTGGATATTTGCCTGTATATGAGCCAAAATTTCGGATTCGTTTCCTTTCCCGACGAATTAACAACCGGTTCGAGCATAATGCCGCATAAAAAAAATCCGGACATGTTTGAGCTAATCAGAGCTAAATGCAACCGGTTGCAGGCTTTACCCAACGAATTAACTATGGTCACGAATAATTTGCCTTCGGGTTATCATCGTGATTTTCAACTTTTGAAAGAAATCATCTTCCCTGCCCTCGATGAACTGAAAAACTGTTTGAATATGGGAAATTATATGCTGCAACAGATAAAAATCAATACGAACATAACAGATCTGTCGCTCTACGATTATCTTTTTACGGTAGAAGATGTTAACCGGTTAGTCCTGTCGGGCGTTCCGTTTCGCGATGCGTACAAAAAAATCGGTATGCAGGTGCAAGAAGGTACATATCAGCCAAACAGAACGGTGAACCATACCCACGAAGGCAGCATAGGGAACTTGTGTAACGACAAAATAAAAGATAAAATGTCCCAACGACTGAATCAGTTTGTGATTCGGTAATTTGCACTTCATCAGTTCAATAAAAAGAAAAATGATATTGAAATCACACAACATTTGATGGTCGGGAAAACAAGATTATTCTGGATATTATTGCTGTTGTCCGTTATAGTTTTTGCTGTAATAATGCCGGATTCATGCACATTCGGCGTTCATGCTTTTGATATAAGGATGCCGAAAGGATACAACCTGCACGGGATAGATGTTTCTCATTATCAGGGCAACCTGGATTGGACGCAGATAGAAAACGCCACAGGCGGTAAAAAAAACGAGATAAAAATCTCTTTTGCCTTTATCAAGGCAACGGAAGGACGCTCGATAACAGACCGCATGTTTAAGGAAAATTGGGACAAGATAGAGAAAACCAACCTTATAAGAGGCGCATATCATTATTTTATACCAACGCGCAGCGCTACGGAACAGGCGCAAAACTTCATCGCAAATGTGAAATTGAAAAAAGGCGATTTGCCCCCCGTTCTGGACGTTGAAGTTGTGGGTCGATACGGCTCCGCCAAACTGAAGGAAAATATGAAAATATGGCTGGATATTGTTGAAAAACATTATGGAATGAAACCCATAATATATTCATATATGGACTTTTATGAAATGTATCTCGGCAACGACAGCGATTTTAAACAATATCCACTGTGGATTGCTCATTACTATAAGAAAAAAGTTAAATTCAAAAGATCATGGATATTTTGGCAACACAACGACAAAGGTATAATACCCGGAATTGATAAGCCAATGGATTTTAACGTCTTTAACGGAGATTTGGACAAATTGAAAGCTCTTTGTAAACAATAAAAAAATGGAAGAAAACAATTTTAAATCGGGATTTGTGAATATCGTCGGCAATCCGAATGTAGGAAAATCGACGATAATGAACGTCTTGGTCGGTGAACAACTGTCGATTATTACGGCAAAAGCGCAAACAACACGACACCGAATACTCGGAATAGTAACGGAAAATGACTCTCAGATTGTGTTTTCCGACACGCCGGGCGTCTTGACGCCCAACTATAAATTGCAGGAATCAATGATGAAGTTTGTTTATGCGGCAATAGGCGATGCGGATATTATTGTATATGTGACGGATGTGGTAGAAAAATCGGACAAAAACCGGGACTTTTTGGAAAGACTCAACAGGTTGAACGTCCCTGTTTTGCTGCTGATAAACAAAATAGACCTCACAAACCCCGAAGAACTTGATTTATTGGTCGAAAAATGGAAAACAATATTGCCCTCGGCAACCATTTTCCCAATATCGGCTCTGCTGAAATTCAATCTGGATAATGTGAAACGTAAAATAATAGAACTGTTGCCATACGGACCCAAATATTATGATAATGACACATTAACGGACAGAAGTCTAAGATTTTTCGCTTCGGAAATAATCCGCGAAAAAATCTTGTTGAACTATCAAAAAGAAATTCCCTATTCGACGGAAGTTGTGATAGAAGAATTTAAAGAAGGCGAAAATATTACTCATATCGAAGCCATTATATATGTTGCCAGAGATTCGCAAAAGGGGATAATCATCGGCAAACAGGGCAAACTCCTGAAAAAAACAGGCACGGACGCCCGCAAAAATCTGGAAACATTCTTACAAACAAAAGTATATCTCGGATTACAGGTCAAAGTCGATCCCGACTGGAGAAATAATCCGAACAAACTCAAAAACTTCGGATACGAATGAAGGATGAATTACAAATTACGAATTACAAATTACGAATTACGAATTATGAATTACGAGAGAGCGTCTTTTCCCTTAAAGACCTTAAGAGAAAAGACGTTCCCTCGTAATTTTTAATGTTTATTTTTTTACAATATGAAATATAATTTTGATGAGCCGATTAACCGTAAAAACACAAATTGCGAGAAATGGGATAATTGTATCGAGCGTTTTGGGAAAGCCGATTTACTCCCTTTGTGGGTTGCCGATATGGATTTCAAGACCCCTGATTTTATTATTAATGCCTTGAAACAACGATTGGAGCATGAAGTTCTCGGATATGCAATACGTCCGCGATCCTTTTATGATTCCGTAAAAAACTGGTTGCAGCGCAGAGGTTGGGAGATAGATACAAAGAAGTTGAGTTTCAGTCCGGGAATAGTTCCGGCGATTAATTTTGCCGTCAATGTGTTTACTCAACCCGGCGACAGCATTTTGATAAATACTCCGGTTTATCATCCTTTTATGTATGCCGTGAACAATAACGGGCGAAGACTTCTGAAAAATTCGCTTGTAAACTCCGGCGACGGTTATTATACCATTGATTTCGATGATTTTGAAACAAAATTAGCTTCAGGAGTTAAGATGTTTATTTTTTGCAGTCCCCACAATCCTGTGGGCAGAGTCTGGACTGTGGAAGAATTAGACAAAATAGGAGAATTATGTCTGAAATACAATGTATTGGTAGTATCGGATGAAATACATTCGGACCTGGTATTTCGTCCGAATAAGCACACTTATCTGGCTTCCGTTTCAAAGGATTTGGCGCAGCAAACAATAACATTTATCGCCCCAAGTAAAACATTCAACACCGCCGGACTGTACTCATCCGTTGTGTATTCGGACAATGAAGAGCTGTTTGGGAGATTCAATAAATTTGTAAACAATTTGAGTATCTCGCAGGGTACAATATTCGGCGACGTCGCTTTTGAGGCGGCATATACGCACGGCGAAGACTGGCTGAGTCAATTGCTGGAATACCTGAATGGAAATTTTGAATTTGTTGTCGATTATCTTAGAAACAACATCCCCCAAATCACAACAAGAAAACCGGAAGGCACCTATTTAATGTGGCTCGATTGCAGCGGTTTAAATATGTCGTCGGCGCAATTGCACGAATTTATGGTTTCGGCAGGTCTGGCAATGAACCCCGGTCGTATTTTTGGAGATGAAGGAACTTTATTCATGCGATTAAACGCCGCCACCACACGGGCAAACCTGCAAAATGCCATGAAATATCTGCACAATGCTATGGAAAAAAGAAAACTATAGAAAGCGCGCAGATGAGCTAAATCTTTTTTTGAGGCAGTAGGGTATAGACGCAACGCATTGCGTCTATACGTTCGGCATAGCGCTACCGCTCGCGCGGGTTTGTAACCCGTGCGCCACTAATAATCCTTTTATTTATTACATGCACGGATTCCAAATCCACGATTTTTTTATCCACGAATTACACGAATCACACGGATTTAAATCCTGCGGATTTTTACGAATTACACGAATTGTAAATCCACATTTTTTTTATCCACGAATTACACGAATCACACGGATTTAAATCCTGCGGATTTTTACGAATTACACGAATTTTTTTTACGAAGGCGTCCCCCTAACAGGGTTTAAAATCCCTGTTAGAGGGTGCCTTCCACGCTAAGGACTTTAAAGCATTCATAATTCATAATTAAAATTTACCTTTGCGCTTTGATATTAGAATTTAAATAAATTATGTATATACCTATTTTTGATAAGTATAACCCGAAACTGTACATCGAAACTTACGGATGTCAGATGAATGTTAATGACAGC
>JAISRS010000179.1 GCA_031273485.1 Prevotellaceae bacterium | reverse complement strand
AAGGGAGTGGATTGAACCGTGTAAAAATAAGAGAGGCATCAAGGAGAAAATAAAAAATAGGGTTGAAACAAAATATGAGAAGTTTCCCATGGAAGATGCCTCTCCGGTCATTTTTAGATAATTTTTTTTAATTTTTTATAACTTATAAACTCAATTTTACTGCAAACAGTAAAGTTTTACTATAAAAAGTAAAGTGCAAAGGTATGGATTTTTTTTAAAACACCAAATATTTTTTTAAAAAAAATCGTTACCAAGCAAAAAGATTGAGTGGTTTCATTAACATATTTACTTCATTTTTAACGTTTTGTATTATAGATTTATTTTCGTAATTTTTTAATACTTTATCTATTAAATATACGATATTTTCCATATCATTTTCCTTAAGACCCCTGGTTGTGACGGCTGCGGCGCCAAATCTCAAGCCCGAAGTTTGGAAAGGAGAGCGGCTGTCGAAAGGAACCATATTTTTGTTGGTAGTAATGTCGGCTTCTACTAAAACAGTTTCGGCGCGTTTTCCTGTTAAATCGGGAAATTTGGTACGTAAATCTACCAGCATCAAATGATTGTTCGTTCCTCCGGAAACAACCTTATAACCTTTGTTCATCAATGCATTTGCCATTGCGTTTGCATTTTTCTTTACTTGTAACTGATATTGTTTATATTCAGGTTGAAGCGCTTCATAAAAAGATACTGCTTTAGCTGCAATGACATGTTCCAGGGGGCCTCCCTGTATGCCGGGAAAAACAGCCGAATTTAGTATCTGCGACATTAATTTTACCTGTCCTTTTGGAGTTTTGAGATTCCATGGATTTTCAAAGTCTTCACCCATAAGAATAATGCCTCCTCTGGGACCTCTCAGAGTTTTATGTGTTGTAGAAGTCACAATATGAGCGTATTTAAGAGGGTTTTTCAACAGTCCCGCGGCTATAAGTCCGGCAGGATGCGCCATATCAACCACAAATAAAGCTCCCGCTTTGTCGGCAATTGCCCTCATTGCGGCATAATCCCATTCTCTTGAATAGGCTGAAGCTCCTCCGATAATCAATTTAGGTTTGTATTCCAGCGCCTTTTTTTCCATGTCGTCGTAATCGACCAAGCCGTCATTGTTCACGCCGTAAGACACTGCATTAAACCACATTCCCGACAGATTAACGTTTGAACCATGAGTTAAATGCCCTCCATGCGACAAGTCAAGCCCCATGAATGTATCTCCGGGTTTAAGACATGCCGAAAATACTGCCATATTTGCTTGCGCGCCGGAATGTGGTTGAACGTTAGCATATTTTGCATCAAACAGTTGGCAAAGACGGTCTATGGCTAATTGTTCCGATTTATCCACAACTTCACAACCTCCGTAATATCTCGCTCCCGGATAACCTTCGGCATATTTATTTGTTAAAACCGAACCCATAGCTCGAAGAACCTGATTACTTACAAAATTTTCCGAAGCAATTAATTCTATTCCGGCAATTTGTCTTGCCTGTTCTTCATCTATTAGCTCAAATATTCTATTATCTATTTCCATTTACGGCATCAATTATTTATTTAATACTCTGAATTTCAATTGTAAAATTATAATTTTCGGTTAAAATACCATGAATTATAGGGCGGCTAAATTAATCATTTTCTTTTCATGGTGCAAATTTTAATTAATATTTTTTTTACTCACAGAGTAAAATCGGACTTTTATTTCAATAATATTCTTACTGTTGACCTGTCGTTTTGCATTATTAATTTTTCTCTGTCGCCCGAATATTCGGCAATTAATTTTTCGTTGTAATTTCTTATTGTTATTAATTCCAGATTGTCATTATATTGTACTAAACCATCAATTCTCAGTTCGTCTATTGCCAAACGGGCATTCCGCCCGTCGTCCGCACAAAACGAAATACAAAGCGGAGTACTTTGTATCAAATGCACTTTCAGGCGATAACGCTGTAATATCAAAAGAGTGTCAATCACAGCATCTTCCAGTGCAAACGAAAAATCTTTCGGCAGTATGGAAATTAATATCTGGTTTTTTTTTGTGGCAATCACGGGGATGGTTTGCAAACTTTTGTTTGACGAAATATTTGTACCTTTCGCATCTTTATCCGCAAACGACTTTACATACAAGGGGATATCTTTGTTTGCAAGAGGTTTTATTGTTTTGGGATGCATCACCTGCGCCCCGTAATACGACAATTCTGCCGCATCTTTATATGAAAGTTCGGGTAACAGTTCCGCTTCCGAAAATAATTTAGGATCAGCGCTTAAAACTCCCGGTACATCCTTCCATATAGTTAAACTTTCGGCTTCCGACAGCGAAGCAATTATTGCAGCGCTGTAATCCGAGCCTTCCCGTCCCAAAGTAGTTATGTCTCCACTCGGATTTGAACCTATAAATCCCTGAGTTACATAATATTTAATGTTATCCGTAAAAGAAAAAGTATTTTTTATCCGTTTATCTGTTTTGTCGAAATATACTTTTGCTTCGCGAAACGCGCTGTCGGTTATGATAAATTGCCGTGCATCAGCCCAACAGGAGTTGATGCCTGCGCTTCTGAGATATTCGTTTACGATAACGGACGATAATAATTCGCCTAAAGACACAATTTGCCCATAACAATAGTCAAAGTCGTGATTTTCATTTCTTTTTATGAAGGATACTACTTCCTCAAACAAGCATTTTAACTTATATTTTACTTCATCCGGTTGTCCTAATTGATCGATCATTTCATAATGAAATGTTTCCAATCCGGATAAAATCCTTAATGCCTCATTTGTATTTCGTTCGGTGTATGCGATATTCACAGTTTCCAGAATATTAGTTGTTTTTCCCATAGCCGAAACAACAATAATGAGTTTATTTTCACATCCGGAAATTATCCTGTAAACATTGCGGACACCTTCCGGAGAACTGATGGAAGCTCCACCAAATTTGTAAACTAACATTTTATAAAATTAGATTTTAATTATTAATAAAATACGTATAATCAACACTTTTCAAATTTTCTGTTCCTTAAAAGGAAGCCGATATTTCGATTGCCTTAAATTATTTTCCATTCGTCGCAACCACACGGCAATTGCGGCTAATATCCATCTGATAATAAGCATCCACCATAAACTTGCGCCAATTGACAGAAACAGCGATATGTCTTCTAAATTACTGTGGGATATTGCAATGTGATGATTTAACAAATCCACATCATTTTTACTGATTTTACCTTGTTCGGTTTCCTCAATCATCACTGCTGCGCCGTATGCCAAGCCAAGTATGTTGGCGACTATCCACAAAAAAGATGTTTTTGCAGGCAAACCGAATATTTTTAATATCGGACGTAATAATTTGGATAATAGACGTATCACGCCAAATTCCGCTAATAACTTCTGTAAAATATTTAACGACAAAATCAATACAAACATTTTAATTGCCAACACGCTTGTTGAGATTGACCAGTTAATGGCGATATCTTTTAGAGGTAATGTTATAATATCCTTATTTTCTGCGCTCACAATAGTTTCCGCCGGTAAAATCCAATTGAGAATAAAAGCCGAAACAAACGACGCCGTTGTACGCAGTAATACCATTCGCAGAGCCGACGAACCGGTTTTTTTTTGCACGGCAGTTTCAATAATCATATTATGAGAACAAAGGCACATCACCGCCAGAATAGTAATTGCTCGATATCCTATATCAAGTGTAACTACTACTGTAATAGCCGAATAAATGTTTACAAAATATCCTGAAATAAATACCAAAGCCGATTCGCCCGGCAGTCCCACTAAATTAAAAAGAGGATTCAACAGTTTAGCCAGCCATGCAACAATACCAAAATACTGAAAAACAGTAACTGCCAATGAAACAGTCACAGTGAGCCGAACCATCCACCATGCTGTCTTCATTGCCGGATTAATGGCTGATTTAATGGCATTTATTGCACGTGCCGGTATTGGTAAATATTCAAATTCCGATGAACGCATAACAGTTTATAAAACAATCTCTAAACCGTGATCCGGCAGAAATTGTTGTGTAATTATTTGACAATAATTCAATTTTGGAAATGAATCCTGTCATTATCTTAATGTTGCTCCAACTTCTTTTGCAAATACATTCAACAGATTTGTCATTATTTGTTCAATATGAGTATCGGTTAAAGTTTTTTCTTCATCCTGAATAATAAAACTTAAGGCATATTGTTTCTTACCTGCGGGAAGTTTATCGCCTTCATAAATGTCGAATAACCCGACATTTTTCAATAATTTTCTCTCCGTCTTAAATGCTATATCTCTTAAAGTTGTGAAATTTACATCTTTATCCAACACAAGCGCCAAATCTCGGCGAACTTCGGGAAAACGGGCAAGTTCCTTATACGTAACTTTGTCCTGACGCACAAAATTCACTATAGCCGAAAGACTTATCTCTGCAAAAAACACCTCTTGATTAATATCGAATATCTTACGTATATTTTTTGCAACGGTTCCGAACGTGAGGATGTTTTTACCTTTTGAAATATTGAACAGCAAGCCTTCGGCAAATATATCTTTGGGCGCTTCGTCCGCTTTAAAATTCGCAAGATTCACTCCGACACGCAAGAATAATTTCTCTAATAATGATTTAAGCGTAAAAAAATTAGTGGCTTCCGCCTGTTGATTCCAAGTTAAAGAATGATTATTGCCCGTTGCGAACAGGGCTATTCTTGCATCTTCCCTGTAGGCGTTCAGCGGGTTGGGCGATTGAGTTTCTTTATACGCATAGCAATTGCCGTTTTCGTAAAATTTCAGATCGGCATTTTTGTGATTTATGTTTCGGGCTATTGCTTCCAATCCTCCGAACAGCAGGGTTTGACGCATCACATTCAACTCGTTGCTTAACGGGTTCAGGATTTTTACGGAATTTTCGGC
>JAISRS010000172.1 GCA_031273485.1 Prevotellaceae bacterium | reverse complement strand
AAGAACGTTTCGGGAGGTGCAGTTTCTTTTTCTCTCTTTTTGCGAGCCGGTTTATGAAACAAGTCAATCCTCTTTTCAATCCATTCCTTGGTTATCAACTCCCGATTGGTCATATTGAGAATTTCGGTCTCTATATATTCTGTCAGTGCCTTTAGCTTGGCTCTCTTTTCCAGCAGTTCTTCCCGTTCAGGAGTATCAACGAGCGGTATGTTGATTTCATTCTTTTTGCCCCACCGTTTACTATCCACACGAATACCGGACTTGACTCGGAAGCGTAATTCGCGGGACACATACACACGAATCATTATTTGAGACTCACCATTTTGGTCTGCAATAGACGAGATATTATAGCTGAATTTTGACATAGGTTTAAAATTTAGTCTTACAAAGGTATGATTTTTAATTCGTTCCGCCAAGAAATTTTGTCCGCATTTTGTCCGCATTTTCAAAAAGGTCTTGAAATTGGCTGCAAACAGAGAATTTTCAAATGTTGTTAAATGGTTTATATTTAGGATATTATGATAATTTTTGAATTGCATAAAATTGCATATATTTTCAGGGTACAATTTCGGCTCTGGGTACTCTCCAGAAAATTAAGCCATTGATTATCAATAGATAGTTGAGGGCTTTTCTTTTGCAGGGCAACGGATGGGGCAAGAAACGGTGGTATTTCTATTTATAAGCTTCCAGAATTATATTAAGTTCATCTTTATAGATTGCCCTTATATTGCATCCGTTCTTGTTCAAAAAGTTCAAGCTTATCCACCATTTGATTACTTTTCATCTTTTCGCCAATTAACAAAATATCTGTATTTTCATGTACTGAACTACAGATATAAGCACCCAAATTATTTAATATGTTTGCCAATTCTTTTTGTGAAATATCAAATCTGCCTACAATTGCTATCTTTTTATCGTAAAACGGATTATCTGTATTTAGTGCAATATTAGTTTTTATTGCAACTTCACCAGTATAATCATTTCCATACCTATCAGAAGATATATATCCATAAGCTGGCAATGTTCCGTTATATTATTAAACTGACATTAATTTGTCAACATATAGGCAAATCATGTGCCATAAAAGTAAATAGATGGGAAAAACTTTTTCTTTTCTCTCTATTTGACTTATAATAAGTAGTTTGTTTTAACTGTTTTTTTTCAGGAGACAATGATCGTCGGATAGAGTCATTACCAAAATGTAGAACCCACTTTTTTCCCCTACATTTTTGAATAGACATTTCAATTCTTTTTTGACGCTTTCGACCATGGCCGGAATGATGAAAAAAATGAAGCAAAACGAACCCACTGGCTGTCTCTGCCGGGGGACTTTCCCGTACCCACACATTATATCATTATATATGAGAGGACTTATGAAACGTTGGCAGCCTCGCAAAAAATGCAAGGCTGTCCATGTTTGTTTTACCTCGTGCAAAAAAATGCAAGGGAAGCAATTGAAAGTAAGATATCCGTTTTTTTGTTATTGCTTGAATGCCTGTTCGAGGTCGGCAATCAAATCGTTTACATCTTCCAATCCGATAGATAAGCGTAATGTTTCTGGAAAAATTCCTGTCCTGTTTTTTTCCTCCACGGTCAATTCGTGATGAGTGGTGCGCGGAGAGTTGATAATCAATGAACGGGCGTCGCCAAGGTTGGCGTGATATGAAAACAACTTCAATGCATTCAGGAATTTGTATATCTCTTCTTCCGTTCCGTTATATCCAAAAGAGAAAACGCCTCCTGAACCTTTTGGCAGGTATTTATCTACTAATGATTTATACTTGTTTCCCGGCAGCGTCGGATAACTTACCCAACTCACCTTCGGATGTGTCGCGAGATATTCAGCAATTGTTTTGGCTGATTCGCTTTGTTTCTTCAGGCGTTCCGACAATGTTTCAATTCCTTGCAGAATCAGGTAAGCGTCGAAAGGCGACAACGATGCGCCGAGCAATGCCTGATAGTGCGTTCGTGCGCGTGCAATAAACGGGAAATCAGGGAATGTCTCCACCACGTTACGGTCGCCGAACGTAAAGACTTTCTTCTCAAACTGCGGATGACGTCCTGCCAGCCAATCGAATTTCCTACCCGATTCCACAATCACGCCCCCGATGATGGAACCATGTCCGCTCAATGCTTTGGTAGCCGAATAGACAACCACGTCTGCGCCATATTGAATCGGATTCAACAGATAAGGCGTTGCAATCGTATTGTCAACAATAAGCGGCAGTCCGTTTTCGTGCGCCAGATTCGCGATCGCTTCAATGTCGGCAATGACGTTGACGGGGTTACTGATTGATTCGATGAAAATAGCCCGCGTGTCTTTTTTTATTTGCTTGCGGATCTCGTCAAGGTCGTTGATGTCAGTCACCGTATCAATCTGCACACCCAAATTCGGGTAGATTTTTTTGTAGGCATCATACGAGCCGCCGTAAATCTGTTCGGCGGCGATGACGCGCCCGTTTTCTCCTGCACTCAGGAGAGCATAAGAGATCGCCGCCATGCCTGACGCCACCGCAAGAGCGGCAACGCCTCCGTCTAAAGCGGCTACACGAAATTCGAGTGCAGCCACCGTCGGATTGCCTACGCGGGAATAGAACAAACCAAACTCCTCAAACCGGAGAAGCCTTTCTGCTCTTTCCGGCGAACCGATTTCGAATGC
>JAISRS010000084.1 GCA_031273485.1 Prevotellaceae bacterium | reverse complement strand
TATGGCGGATTTTGTTTCGGAAAACACGCCGGCGGACAGCATGTTGGACAATTCGCTGTATCCTACAAATTCCGTGAGAATAATCTTCTGTCCCAACAATTGTCCTACTAAGGGAACATCCTGAGAGCAAACTCCTATGAGCCAAATCACGGGGGCAAACAAATATCCAAGAATAAACTGCATCGAAAGCTCCGAATACCGGTTTCCGGTGATATTTGCAACCGTGGAATTAATCTCTTCGCCAAATGTGTAAAAGGATGCAATCACTGTAAATAGCGCCGCCAAAATCCCGAAACTTATTTCATAGTACTTAACCTGTGAGAACTTATTCCTGCGCATCAAAGCATAACTGATTAAAGCGCCGGCGAGTATTCCCGTAAACAGGGCGAATACGGAGGGAGGGACAATATACGATTCGAAGTATTTGGATTTTAAATAACTGTTTGCCACGCACAGGGCGAATATCGTTCCCAATATCCAAAATAGATATTTGGGATATGATTTCCTCTTTTTTTGCAGCAGCGAACCTCGTGAAGCCCGATTTTTCATGGTTTCCAACATTAAATAAAGCCATAAACCGACGACTGTTCCCGCGCAAAACAGCATTGCCGACAGCATCGTGAACTCTCCCACATAAGATATTATGCTATTTGCCCCTGCAATAAGCGCGTAGAACACAAGCAGAATGGCGCCTACGCTTCCGGCGAGTTTCAGCCCGTCGAGCGTGCCGTTGCTTATGGCGTCCAGAGCGTGTTTCCCGATTTTATCCCTTGCAACTGCGGCGTCATGTTCCACCGGCTCGGTTTGAGGCGCCAGGATTTTTGCTATCACCACCGCCCCCGGCGCAGCCATCGCCGAAGCCGCAAGGAGATGCCTCGCAAACGCCACTTCAAGTTCGGGGATTCCGTGTCCCAGCATCCCGATATACGCAGCCAGCACCCCTCCCGCCATGGTGGACATCCCGGCTATCATTATCATCATTATTTCGGAACGGTTCATTTTCATGATATAAGGTTTCACCATCAGCGGAGCCTCGTTCATCCCCAGAAAGATATTAGCCACAGTAGCCAGACTCTCGGCACCGGACAGCTTCATCGCTCTGTTCATCAGCCATGCAAACACCCACACTATTTTCTGTATGATTCCGAAATAAAACAGCAGGCTCGTGAATGCCGAAAAGAATATAATGGTAGGAAGAATCTGAAAAATAAACACAAACCCCAATTGACCCGTATCGACCAGCGAGCCGAACAGAAATTCGCTTCCGGCTTTAGTCCAGCCTAATACGGCGATAAAACAGCGCCCCGTGAAATTGAAAAAATCCTGAACCGGAGCGACAAACATCACGGATACCGCAATAATAAACTGAATCAGCAGACCTTTAAATACCGTTGTCCACGATATAGCTTTGCGGTTCATGCTGAACAGCCACGCAATAAACAGCAATGCCGCGATGCCCAGCATTGCATGTAACACGGAAACGACATCAAACTGCATGATTCGTTCCGCCAAAACACCTTCATACTGCGACGGAATAGCCTGAGCCGTAACAACCTCCGCTCCCGACAGCATGGACATAAAAATAATGAACTTTAACATATTTGAAATTATTTAATTTTTGTAAACTTTGTCGGAGTTACCCTCTCGATAATGAAATTCGTTGATAAAACATTCGTGAAATTAGCTGATAAAACATTCGTGAAATTCGTTGGCACAAATATTCGTGAAATTCGTGAATAAACATTCGTGAAATTCGTAAATTCGCAGATAAAAACATTCGTGACATTCGTGAAATTCGTGGATAAAACATTCGCGTAATTCGTGGACACAAATATTCGCATAATTCGTGGACACAAATATTCGTGAAATTCGTATAATTCACGGATAAAAAAATTTGTGAAATTAGTGAAATTCGTGGATAAAACATTCGCATATAATTCGTGGATAAAACATTCACGTGAAATTCGTGGATAAAACATTCGCATATAATCCGTGGAACGATAATTTGAGGAAATTTTTCAGCAAGCATCGTTCTTTCTTTTTTTGATTTCGTTGCGCAGGACGATAGCTTTTTCGTAGTCTTCGTCTTTAACTGCTTCGTCCAGCTTGAACATAAGTTCTTCCAGACTGAAATGTCCCAGGGCGCTCTTGTTATTTGCCGAAACATTGGCGCCCACCATACTGAACACCTCGGCTGTTGTAAAAATCGGGCATCTGAAGCGCAGCGACAAAGCGACGGCGTCGGAGATTCGGGAGTTAAAAGTTGTATGATTCCGTCCGTCGAAGCACAATATCTCCACCTGAAATTTGGAATTTTGAAAATCTTTAATAAAAATCTCCAACACCTCAATATTACATTTCTTTGCTAACTGAAAAAATAAATCATGTACAAACGGATATTCCGGCAAATACTCCTCCAGACAGAAGGCAATGGACTGAGCCTCATAGAAACCTATAACCACGGGGAAAACCTGCGGATAACCCTGTTTTCCCAGCATCAAAACATAAACTCCCTGCTTGTCGGGACTGCCTGAAATACCTCTCACTACTAATCTTATTCTGTTATTCATTGGTCTATTAATTTAATTTTTTTGAATTTTCAACAATATTTCTCAAGGAAACTTCTAAAAACTTGATTTTTCAAGGCAGACAAACCGGAGTTTACATACCGTAAATGAGGATTTAAACATTGAAGTCGAACGCCGAAAAAAGCAGTTTTTGGAAGTTTCCTCAAAAGGTTGATACCTTCACATTCTTTTATATTTTATCATTTTATATATTCTGTTATTAAACATATTTTCAAAATCCGAAATTATCCAATTCCAACTCTTCCTTTTTGCCTTCCTCCGGTTTTTGAGCAATCAGATGTTCCGGATTACCATCAACATATATGGCTCTAAGCGGTCGCACGGGGCAGATATACTCGCAACCTCCGCATCCGATGCAGATATCCCGATTGATTACGGGAATCGTCAAACTGCCCTTGTAAGGCGCCATATCTACGGCTTTGGTGGGGCAGTGTTCCGAGCAGGCGCCGCAGTTAGTTTCATCGGTATAAACCACGCAGAGGTCTTTAACAAAATAGACTTTACCGATTTGTTGCCGCTTTTTTTCTTCAACAGTCAGATTTACTAAGGCGTCGTTTGGGCAGATTTCCGAACAAACGGTACATTCAAAATTGCAGAAATCAGTTACATAATTCATCACCGGCATCATCATCCCCGCCAAACCGTATTCCATAAAAGCCGGTTTTAACACCTGAGTAGGGCATTGGGCGATGCACAAATGACAGGCGGTACATTTGCTCAGCAAATGTTTGATGCTCTGCGAACCGGGGGGAGATACTGGCGACGATTTCTTATACCTCTTTTGTTCTTTTGCCGATTTTTCCTCATCCCCGGCGTTCGCCGCAACTGCGCCGAAAAGAGCAACAACGGCGCCTATAAACCTCCGTTTGTTAGTATCGGTAGATTTTCGTTGCACAGCGCCATCGTCAGCCTTTACTGTCGCAGTCCGTTTCCACGAAAACCGGTAGCCTACAGCGTCCTTATTACATGTGTCCACACAATTGTAGCACGTTACGCATCTGCTGAAATCCAGCGTTTTGTTTTTAGTGTCGATACATTCGGATTTACATTTCATGGCGCACAGTCCGCACCTGTTACATTTCCCGTCGTCTAACCGTAACTTGAAAACAGCGTGTTTTGAAACCAGACTTAAAAGCGCCCCAACCGGACAAATACTGTTGCAAAACAGCCGTCCCCGATAAAAAACCGTCACACCGACGGCAATCAAAACGACTGATGAAAATCCTAAGGAAAATAACTCAAACGATTTGAGGGAAACATGATACAGGGAATTAATTCCCATAGCTGCAAGCAAATTGTTCAATCCCACATAAATCGGCGCAAAGATATTTTTCATGATTCTTCCAAAATTTCCATACGGGTCTATCCACGAAAACAGCGCAGCCGACCCCAACAACACAGTGATAACAGCGAGCGCCATAACGGCATATCTCAACACATTCAGGGGGCGGTGGTATTTACGCTTTTTTCGTTTCCGTTTCTTTTTTCCCAAGTTAAAAATGCGGTTGACAACGTCCTGCAAAATACCGAACGGACATATTACCGAACAATAAATCCTGCCGAACAGCAGAGTGAGCGCCAACACCGCAATCAGCGCAATTGCGGCGCTTGCTCCGGCGGTAAACCTGGCGATGTCGATTAAGTTTGGCGTTATTTGGATTTTGGTCAACCACCACAGCCGTCTCAGTTCGCCCCCCCCGAAATCGATAAATAAAAACGCAAAAGGAAGAATTATCACTATTGCTAATAATATGCGTATAATTCTCATCGAAAAATATTTATACATCATCTGTTAATTATATTGTTTAACATCCCGTCACCTGCATCATTTACTTTATTTTCATTGCTTTGATTCTCCAAAAATTGACAATAAATTTATAAATTCAATACTTTGTGACTTTATTGTGAACCGCTGCAAAAGTACTCTTTTAATTAATATAATCTAAGTTTCGACGCAAAAAAAGATAAAAAAAATTTTACATGGCAGTATGAGGGCGGAAATTAGAAGGTAGGAAGTCTCCAACCCTTCTCAAGAAGGCTTTGAATAATGAACGTAATTCGCAGATAAATAAAAATGCGTGCGATTGACTGCGTCGAACTTACGTTTCGTGGATAAGATTCGTGAATAAAAAAATCAAAACAGTGGAGAATTGAGAATTTTTACAGGATTAATCCACATTGCGAGTGTGTGTTCGATATCAATTCACAAATCTATATTTCACTAATGTCCAAATAGCTTCCAGTCCGTCTGTCCATTTTATTTTTTTACCCTCTTCCACCGAACGCGGGTAATAACTTATGGGCGCTTCTCTGATTTTTATCCTGCGTTTCGCTACTTTCGCCGTTACTTCGGGACAAAATTCAAAACCGGTACATTGCAACGAAATTGATTTGAGAAATGACGCATCAAAAAGTTTGTAACAGGTAGGTTCATCGGTCAGATTCTGGCA
>JAISRS010000080.1 GCA_031273485.1 Prevotellaceae bacterium | reverse complement strand
CATACTGTTTCCTCTAATATTTTCGACGATATGCCGCATATTTTCGACGATATGCCATATATTTTCGACGATATGCCGCATATTTTCGACGATATGCCGCATATTTTCGACGATATGCCGCATATTTTCGACGATATGCCGTATATTTTCGACGATATGCCGTATATTTTCGACGATATGCCGTATATTCTCGAGGATATGTCATATATTTTCGAGGATATGCCGTATATTCTCGAGGATATGCCGTATATTCTTGAGGATATGCCTCACAGATTTTTTAAAGACCTTAACCCCCTTAAAAGAAACCCTGTAAACACTCCCGGAAACGTTCCGGAAAACACATCCTCAACAGGATGTAATCAAAATCATTAATTATTAAATTTAAAACAAAAAGCTATGAAACCTGCAGATACATCATGAAAATCACTCCCAAGAGGAAATCAAGGTTCTTTAGAAGAAACCGAGTATAACATCGGGAACTATTATATTCCGATATGTGAAATACTATACTGACGAACTATTGTTATGTCATTGATCAAATATCGTCTTAAAGACTTTAAAGACCTTAAATATATTAAGACCTTAAGTCCCTTAAGCGATATTCAACTACCAACTTTTGCTTTGGCAAGAGGATTTTAAAGAAAAATTTTAATCGGAATGTTGAGAACAAACGTAAAAAAAACGGACAAGCATATTGGCTTATGTCGAAAATCAATTCTCAACTTTCAACCTTTAATTTTAAAAATATGAATCTGTTTATTAATAGAAGAAAAAAACTGAAGAAAAGGCAAGCAATCGGAATATATCTGTTGCTTCCCATGCTTTTGCTTAGTGTCGGACTAAATGCACAAACCATCGACATTAAGGGAAAAGTAATTGATCCTGATGGTAACGCACTAATCGGAACCGCCGTAATTGTAAAAGGCACATCCATAGGCGCTACCACCAATGACGACGGGGACTACATTTTAAGTAACGTACCTAAAGGCAGTACCCTCGAATTTAGACTTGTTGGTTTTGTTACGCAGGAAATAAAAGTTACGGGAGAAAAAACCTCAATCAACGTTGTGTTGCTGGAAGAATCCGAATCGTTGGAAGAAGTCACCGTTGTGGCATTCGGCACGCAAAAGAAAGAAAGCGTAATTGCTTCGGTATCCACCGTCAGCACCAAAGAACTCAAAGTGCCGTCCAGCAACCTTACCACTGCTTTCGCAGGACGTATTGCCGGATTGATTTCGTACCAGCGCACGGGAGAACCGGGAGTTGACAACGCACAGTTCTTTATCCGCGGCGTCACCACTTTCGGCACGGGAAAAGCCAATCCGCTTATCCTGATCGACGGCGTGGAAATGACTACCGACGATCTTGCGCGCCTGACTACCGACGACATCGCAAGTTTCTCCATAATGAAAGACGCCAACGCTACAGCCCTCTACGGCGCACGCGGCGCTAACGGAGTGATTTTAGTCGGCACCAAAGAAGGACGCGAAGGAAAAGCAAAAGTACAGTTCCGTGCCGAAGGCTCCTTTTCCTCCCCTACGGAAATTCTGCAATATGCCGACCCGGTTACCTACATGCGTCTGCATAACGAAGCGGTGCTTACCCGCGACCCGATGGTTTCCATGCCCTATTCCACCTCCAAAATCTATAATACCGAACGGGGCAGCGACCCGGTGTATTATCCGGCGGTCAACTGGCAGGAAATGCTGTTTAACAACAATACCTTCAATCAGCGCTACAACATGAACATCAGCGGAGGAGGCTCCGTTGCCCGTTACTACATCGCCGCCTCCTATTCAAAGGACAATGGTATTATCAAGGTTGATAAACGAAATTCGTTCAACAATAATATCGACATCAACCGCTATGTGCTACGTTCCAACATCAATGTAAATATCACAAAAACCACCGAAGCAATCGTCAGGTTGCACGGCGCTTTTGACGATTATTCGGGACCCCTGGACGGAGGCGCCGACCTGTACAACAAGGCGCTGAACGCTAATCCGGTTTATTTCCTGCCCCATTATCCGGCAGACGAAGCGCACCGATATATTAAATACATCTTGTTTGGAAACTACAACACGGGAGGCTACCTGAATCCTTATGCCGAAACGGTTAAGGGTTATAAATCCGGCGACCGTTCAAACATGCTGGCGCAGTTCGAGCTGAAACAGAATCTCGATTTCATCACAAAAGGACTCTCGGCGCGGGGACTGTTTAACGTGAGCCGGTATTCCTACCTGGAAATGCGCAATGAATACGTCCCGTTTTTCTTCTCCCTCTCGCCAAAGAGCGGATATAACGACGAATACCGGCTGAATCCCCTGAATCCTACCACCGGAAGAGATTATTTAAGCGCTACCGCCGGAGCAAGGGACATTACCAGCTCCATGTATTTTGAAGGAGCGCTGCTCTATAACAGGGAATTTTCCAAAAAACACACCATCTCCGGACTGTTGGTTTACACCATCCGCGAATCTTTAAACGGTAACGCAACGGATCTGCAATCGTCGCTGCCGCACCGCAACCTCGGACTCGCCGGACGTCTGACCTATAACTACGACAGCCGTTATTTCGTGGAAGGAAACTTCGGATACAACGGCTCGGAACGGTTTTCGGACAACGAACGTTTCGGATTCTTCCCTTCCATAGGAGCCGGATGGATTGTGACAAACGAAGAGTTTATGAAACCATGGTCGAAAACAATCTCCAAACTGAAACTTAAAGCCACCTACGGGCTTGTGGGTAACGACGAAATAGGAAATACCGACGAAAGATTTTTCTATCTTGCAAATGTCAATATGAATGACGCCAATCGCAGTTACAGATTCGGCACAAATTTCGATTACGGGGGCGACGGCGATGGCACGGGAATGTCAATCTCACGATATTCCGACCCGAATATCACCTGGGAAATCAGCCGGAAAACCAATCTGGGTATCGAACTGAATATCCGCAATGAACTGGAAATACAATTGGACTATTTCGTGGAAAACAGAAGCAAAATCCTGCAACAGCGCTCCTTTATTCCCACCCTGATGGGCTTGCAGGGCAACCCTCCCAGCAGCAACATCGGAAAAGCCGGCGGCAGAGGAATTGACCTGTCGGTGGATTACACCAAATCTTTCAACAAGGATTTGTGGGCTGTGCTTCGAGGCAATTTCACCTACGCCAGCAGCAAATACGAGGTATATGAAGAACCGGATTATGTGGACACTCCGTGGAGGAGACATTACGGACGGAAAATATCGCAGCAGTGGGGTTATGTCGCCGAACGGCTTTTTGTTGACGAAAACGAAGTGCAGAACTCTCCGCCGCAATTCGGAGAATACGGCGCCGGAGATATTAAATACAAGGACATCAACGGCGATTTCAGGATAGATGAAAACGATCAGGTTCCAATAGGATTTCCCACCACGCCCGAAATAATCTACGGTTTCGGAATATCGGCGGGATATAAGAATTTGGACATTTCGTGTTTCTTTCAGGGTTCTGCCCGCTCCTCGTTCTGGATCGACGCCAACGCAACGGCGCCTTTTGTGAACGGCGCCGTCAGCGGATTCACCACCAACCGCGCCATGCTGCAATACTGGGTGGACAGCCACTGGTCGGAGGACGACAGGGATATTTATGCCCTGTGGCCCCGTCTGTCGGAATACAACATCGAAAACAACCAGAAACAAAGCACCTGGTTCATGCGCGACGGCTCTTTCCTCCGACTGAAAACAGCGGAAGTTGGTTACACCCTGCCGAAAGGATGGGTCGAAAGAGTGAAACTGCAAAGCGCTCGATTCTATGTTTCGGGAAGTAATCTCCTTGTGTTCTCAAAATTCAAGATGTGGGACCCCGAAATGGCCGGCAACGGACTGGCTTATCCCCTGCAAAGGGTGTTTAATATTGGTTTGAATGTGGAATTTTAAAAATAACATTAATATGAAATCTTTCAAAATTATATTATTACTTGCAGGCATGGCGCTCACAGCAGGCTGTGCCGACTATTTGGACATTGTCCCCGAAGGAGTACCTACTATGGACAATGCTTTTTCCAATAAAATAAATACCGAGAAATACCTGTTTACCTGCTACAGCCGTCTGCCCAACCCGACGGATGCGCTCAATTATCCCGCCATCTTCTGCGGCGACGAAATGTGGTGGAATATCGACGAAGTCAACGACTATTCGGGGCGTATTGCTCAAGGTTATCAGGATGTCAACGATCCCTGGCTGAACTACTGGGACGGAGGCGGAAGCCGCAGCGGACACAATCTTTTTATAGGTATCCGCGACTGCAATATCTTCCTCGAAAACATTCACCTTCCCCACGATTTGGACAGTTATGAGAAAGTTCAATGGTCGGCGGAAGTGAAATTCATCAAGGCATACCTTCATTTCTTTCTCCTGCAACTCTACGGACCGATACCCATCATCAGGGAAAATCTTCCGGTGGACGCCAGCCCCGAAGAAGTGCGCATGTATCGCGAACCGGTGGATGATGTTGTGGAATACATCGTTCAACTGCTCGACGAGGCTAAAGCCGGTTTGCCTTTGCAGGTATATGCTCAGCAGGTCAATGCGGGAAGAATAACGCAACCCATCGCTCTGGCTCTAAAGGCTAAAGTGTTGATTTGGGCGGCGAGTCCGTTGTTTAACGGCAATCCCGATTACAGCGATTTCAAGGACAACAAGGGACGGCAGCTGATTCATGCCGGAACGCCCGATCAGGCAAAATGGCAACGGGCAGCCGAAGCCGTCAAAAACGCCATAGATACCTGTCATCTCGCGGGACACGCCCTGCTGCACGACTTTGTACCCGTGTCGGTGCCGGGAGCCATGTCGGACATCACCCGACTGAAATGCACGCTAAGAAGTACAGTGACGGAGAAATTTAATCCCGAAATCGTATGGCCCTATACAAACGACGTGAATGACGAATTGCAGCACAAGTGTATGCCTCTCATTGCGTCGGGAAACTATAACGGCAACACTAACGAATGGGGCGCTACTCTGAAAATCGCCGAACAGTTTTATACCGACAAAGGCGTCCCCATCGACGAAGACCCCGACTGGGATTATGAAGGCAGATACGGAGTCAGGCAAGCCGACATCGACCATCAGTATTATATCCGCACGGGCGAAACTACAGCCAAACTGAATTTCAACCGTGAACCGAGATTCCACGCATATCTCGGATTCGACCGGGGGATTTTTGAAGGAGCCGGTATGCCCGAAAGCAATTTTTATTATCTGCAAACGCGGCAGGGCGAAATCAGCGGCATGAGAAGCCAATCGGATCATCTTTCAACAGGTTATCAGATCAAAAAACTGATTAACCTCGGAACCGTATATTCAAGCTCGACTTCCAACACTTTGAATAAAGTTCGATACACCTATCCGCTTATTCGCCTCGCCGACCTGTATCTGCACTATGCCGAAGCGCTGAACGAAGTGGGAGGTCCGGGACCGGAAGTTTACCGGTGGGTGGATTCCATCAGACTGCGCGCCGGTTTGCAGGGCGTGGAAGCGTCGTGGGCTAAAGCCAAACCCGCAGCAAGAAACAAACCCTACAGCAAGGAAACAATGCGCGAGATTATCAAAAGCGAACGTTTGATCGAACTCTCCTTTGAAGGTCAGCGTTTCTGGGACCTCCGGCGGTGGAAGGACGCTCTGAAGCATCTGAACGAACCGGTGAGAGGCTGGAATTATACGGAGGGATCAGTTGAAGAATATTACAGGGTTGCAAATATCTGGAATCAGCGTGTATTCACTTTTAAGGATTACCTCTGGCCCCTGAAACTCAACACAGTTATTATTAATTCCAATCTGGAGCAAAACCCCGGATGGTAAGTTTAAATCAATTTTAAATGAAAATTAAAGATGAAAAAGTTATATTATATATATTATAGCATCGTATTATTGGCAGG
>JAISRS010000075.1 GCA_031273485.1 Prevotellaceae bacterium | reverse complement strand
TTTATAGAACAGAGCGTAAAACCTCGCCCCTCGTGGGCGGGGATGTAAGCTCAACCATAAAATATGCGTTTTCTAGAGCATTAGCGAACGTCCTTTTGATTTTCAATGTACTTTCGGATGTTCTCCGCTGTAACAGTACCTGCAGTGCCAATATAATAACCTTTACTCAACAATCCGGCTCCCCAGAACTTTTGTTGTTTCATATACGGAAATTTTTTGAATATCCAAATGGCACTTATGCTTTTTAGTGTCTTTACTATTACGGTCGGTGCAACTGTCGGTTTTGCTGAAATAAACAAATGCACATGATCCGGCATGGTTTCTATTTCCGGCAAATCATATTCGTAATGCCGGCAAATATTCTTTAATAAGCGTTTTAGATATATCTCGACCTCACCCTGCAAAATGCTATGTCTATATTTTGGACAGAATACTATGTGGTAATTAATATTGTATTTTGAGTGTTTCGTTGACTTCATTTCCATAATGCTTTCCTTTTTCTTCAAATTGTGCTAAGATAAGTATAGTTGATTTAAAAGGAAGTTTGTCATGTTTACTATCAAAAAAACAATCTGTGTAAAAATATTTGAACCAACCAAAATAAAGGAGCGGTTGCTTGGTGATATTTTAACCATCAGCGGCAATTTATCGCGATTCTATGTGAATGAGATGGAATCACTTGGTACATCTAATAAAGCTATAGTTCACAAAGAAACCTATACTAAAGTAAAATGCACGTACCCTGAGTTTCCAACCGGGCTTATACAAACAATTCGTGATAAGTCTATTGAAACATATAAATCATATAAAGCGCTAATCAAAAAAAGTAAAAAGGCGACCTTACCGCAGTTCACAAACCCGGTCGTCAGATATGATTGCAGAACATTTACTTTGTATAAATCAGAAAACAGCTTTGAATATTTTGTATCGCTTAGCACACCAAAAGGTCGGGTACGCTTACCGATACAGTTTGGAAGTTTTCAACTTAATATTCTGAATGGATTAAGTGATAAATCTCTTAAATTTTGCACTGCGGAACTTAAATTCAGCAAGCGGCTAAAGCATTATATTCTTAATATTACATACGAGTACGAAGTGGAAGAAACAACGACTTCAAATGTTTGCGGAATCGACCTTGGTCTTATAAATTATGCTGTCTTTGCAGTGCCTGGACAGATTAATTTTTTTAAGGGTTCAAAAAGCAACCAAAAGAGAAAGCACTACGCGGAACTGCGCCGGAAACTTGGCAAGAAAAAACTCTTGAAGAAAATCAAGTCAATTGGTTCAAAAGAACAAAGATATATGAAAGATGTAAATCATAAAATATCCGGTAACATTGTTAAGTTTGCTAAAAACCAAAAAGCTATTATTCAAATGGAAAAGCTAACTGATATTCGTGAGCGGATAAACTATACAAAGAAGCTAAACAAACAGCTTCATAACTGGAATTTCCGACAATTGCAAATATTCATAGAGTACAAAGCAAACGCGGAGGGTATTCCCGTCTTGTATATTGATCCTCGAAATACGTCTCGTAAATGCCATAAATGCGGTCACATTGAAAAGAATAACCGTCCAAGGCAAAATTATTTCCATTGCGTAAAATGTGGTTTTACATCTAACGCGGATTATAATGCCGCAAGAAATATTGCGGAAACATTTTAAAACGCAATGAAGAAAAACTATACTGCGGTTTGCTATATGTTTGCCGTAGTGGGCTGCCTGTGAATCCAGCCCAGCTATTTGGCTACCGACAGACGTAAATTCGTAGTCGGTTAACTAAGGTGCGAAATCCCATGTTGCATGGAAGGAAGGACAGCGGGAAGCCGACTGTCCAGAGTAATCTTAGAAGCCTCGGCGCTTGCGCCGGGGTCGTTCACTGATATAAATTTAGTCTCTCAGTCAATGTTACACATTATCTATTGAGTAACATTGACTTTATATATACCGTAAAAATCGGGGTTGTCAACCACCGATTTTTTTGTTGCCCTTTTTAAAAGTCATGTACCAACCTCTAAAACGCCCCATTATGTATATCTCTCAGAGAATGTTACTCAATAGATATTGTGTAACATTCTACTTCCGACACATGACAAATATGGGGGCATTTCTATGATATATGATGAATTAATAAGAGGAGCGCGCGTTTCACTGCGTTCAGTGACGACGAGGGATTGCAATCAGAACTACATAACATGGATGAACGACTATGAGACTAATCGATTTATGGAAACGCGATGGAACCCTCAAACTGAGGATACTATTCTGAACTATGTGATTAGTATGAGAAAATCCGAAGATTCTTATCTTTTTGCGATAGTTGTAAATGAATCCGAACGACATATTGGAAACATTAAAATCGGTCCAATTAACAAGCGGTATAACCATGCCGATATTAGCTACTTTATCGGAGAAAAGGATTGCCGTGGAATAGGCTACGCGCGGGAAGCAGTGGAACTGATATGCGATTTTGGATTTAAAGTTTTGGGGCTGCGCCGCATTCAGGCTGGCGTGATTGAAGGCAATGAGGCCTCGATGGGGGTGCTGAAAAGCAGCGGTTTCTTACTCGAAGGGAAATCGGCGGATAAGTGTATTATTGACGGGAAATACGTGGCTCAGTTGATTTTTGGCATACTGAATAAGGAGGCGAACAAATGAACCTTTGCTTGGGTACGGTTCAATTTGGTCTCGATTACGGTATACTTGGT
>JAISRS010000008.1 GCA_031273485.1 Prevotellaceae bacterium | reverse complement strand
AGTTCTTGCAAGCAAGTGATTTTATTTTTCTGTTCCATAATGCTATTATTCAAACTCAATTTTTACTTTTGAAATTTTATCTAATTCTTCGGAAATGCTTTGTTTGATTTGCTCAATTTTTCTGTATTTTTCAGCAATCTCTTTTTGGGCAGACAAATCAAAGTCGCCTTTGGAATTGACAGGAATAGGTATTTCTACATTTTTAATAATTCCTGTTGTTACTCTCTTATTTTGCTGCCCTACTGCATGATTTTTCAATTTGGCTTTTAAATATGAATAAATGTAGTCAAGAGAAATTTTCTTATTCTCTTTTTTACGAATCAATGCACCACAATGAGTTGTCATACTAAACTTGCCGTTTCTTAAAAAGACCGTTCCTGCGTAAATTCCGTCAGTTGTCCATGTTATCGCCTCACAATCGTAATCGAAAATATTTATATTTCCAATTATCCCATTATTAGTGGTTTGAGAAGAATACAGAGGATATTCGCCTTTATTTTTTACAATAAATTCATTTGTGTAAATTGATTTTCCTTTTTCAACATTAAATATTGCCGATATTTTTAACGATTGAGTTTCAGACAGTGTTTCTATTTCTACATTCAATGCTTCTATTTGCTGTTTATATTCCGAAATTTTTGCGTTCAATTCGGCTATATAAGTATATTTTTCGGCGATTTCATTTTGCTTATCTAAGTCAAAATTTCCGTCTTTGTTTATTGGTATTGGAATGAATAGTTTCAATACTCTTTCCATTGAACATTTGTTGTTAAAATTAAAGCCCTCTTTCATCATGCTTTCTTGAATAACAATTTTCATATATTCATAAAGCAAATCATTACTATATTTTTGTTTTAATTTCAAGAGTTTCACTTTTTCATAGGGTACAAATATATTTTTTCTATGAAAAACGTAATTAGCGCTACCGTCTTTATTCCAAGTTAAGAGATTTTCGTATTTTTTCCATTTGCTGTCTTTAGAAACAAATCCGAAAATCAAGTTTTCATCTTTCGACGCTGAATAAACAGGGATTTGAAATTCATCGGTTTGTATTAAACTCACGTCGGTTTTTTTTAATCCGGAATTTGTTGGCGGGGAATCCAATAAATAGTTAATGCAAATTTGTTTGAAACTCACATTAGATTTTTTTTTTTCGTTAAGCAGCAACAATTCTTCTTTATAGATTAAAATGTTGTTAGCAACATCTTCCAATAATTGCGGAAGTTCTTCAAACTTGATTGTTTTATTTTCTTCCTTAATTCCTAATTCGATTAATTCTTCTTTGTCCCACCACCGTTCAACATTCCAATAATTTTCTGCATGAAATTTTTCAATTGGCTGAATTTTACAGCGTTTATCATTGAATTTGAATGTTTTTTTTGCATTTTTAAATTGATTAAACCAATCTACAGCCTCTCTCAAATCATTTTGTTCAATATTGAAACGATAACCATCTCGGCTTTCGCCTATTTCACTGACAAGATATGTAAAAACAGGTTCTGTCTGGGTTCTGTTTTTATTTGATTTTTTTGTTATACATAAGATATATGTCTTTTTGGAAGTAGAGAAAAATGTTTTATCAGGCAAAGAAATTATGGCATCAATAATACATTCGTTTAAGATTGATTGCCTGATATTTTTATCATTTTGGCGATTGAAAATACCATCAGGTACAACGACAAAGGCTTTCCCATTGGGCTTTAATGCTTTAACAATCCACTCCATAAATAAACCTTCCAGCCCCATAGCATTAACTTTGTAATAATCGGAAAGTCCTTTTCTTCTTATTTCTTCTTTAATATTGCTACTTCCGCTTGTTACATACGGCGGATTGGAAAGTATCAAATCGTATTTTTCTTCTTCTTTTACCGCTAATGTGCCAAGAATAGAATTTTTTTTGAGTTCAAAACTTTTATTGAATAAATCAGCAAATTGCTTTGTCATGGTTTTATTATCTCTGATTAATTCCGAAAAATAAATCAGCATATTTGCCTTTGCCAAAATAATGGTTTTCTGTTCGTCTTTGTCAAAACCAATATCATAACCAAAAATTTCAATATTATTTTTAAGTTGATTCTTTTCTACTCTATAAAAATCATTTAATTGAGGTTTAACGGCTTCTAACAGGAATTTTCCTACGCCACAGGCGGGGTCGCCAATTGTATAGCCGTCTTTAATATCATCTTTTGCCATTTTTACAATGGCTTGTACAACTTTCAACGGAGTAAAAAACTGTCCCCAATTCTTTTTACTGATACTTTCTTTCAAAAAACTTTCAAACAATTGGCTTTTAAAATCAGGGTGTATATTGTCTAATCTGCCATAACTTTGAAATTCTCTCAATATTTTTTCAAAAGCAATACTTCGTCCTTCAATAGCTTCATTATCATTATTTACAAAAACAGTTCCATTTATAATTGTTGTTCCGTCTTCTCCTTTTGGGAATAATTCGTCTTTAATTTTCCGTCTGACATTTCGGGCATAATAATTAATAACATATTCGGGTGTTTGAGTTTCATATATTTTCATTACAGAATCGAAATCTTCCGGCGTATCCAACACTTTCAAATCACTTAAATACTTGAATATAAATAGTTCAACAAAGGAATAAAGGCATGATTCAGGTGTTGCTCCGCTTATACTCCAAACTATTTGCCAAATTCTTTTCGCCAAATCCGTTGGATTTACCAATTCTTTGGGCTTAATTTGGTCATTGCCCTTATGGATAGACACAATGATTTTTTCGATCAAATCAGGCAATTTTTCATTTGCCGTATCAAAATTAACCGTCAGTTCTTTGCCGTCTTCGTCTTTAATTCTCTTTGCCGTTAGCGGGTTAATCCAAATGGATTTTTGTTTGTCGGAAGCAATAAAAATATGAGCGCCAAGTTTTTGTGCAACTTCAAGTTCCTGCTTTATGGCTTTTTCCTGTTTTTCCTTCGTATTAAATTCAGAGGGCTTTTTATATTCAATAACGGCAATTACATTTTTCTTTTGCACAAGCAAGGCGTCAGGTTTTTTGTTTTCAATATTTCCATAATCTACGCTACGAATAATATTATTTTCTTTCAGCGCTTTAACCGTTGTAGCACCGATATTATAAAAATCCCACTTGCCAACTTTTGGTGGATTTTTCAGTAAATCTCTTTGTAATAATTCCTCGCTCATAATTTTTTTGTGTTATTTGACGTTGGTGATAATTGTATTGGTAAATTGCCTTCCCATTTCTTTTCGACAGGCAGGAATTTATCTCGATTTTGGCTTTCATGCCGGACAATATCTGCCTTACATTCAACAACAATCAGCAAATCGCTGTTCTTATTGAACGTAATAATAAATTCGGGGCGACCTTTCCCTATCCCCTTTTTTGAAGCGGTCTTTAGCAATTTGTCAATCTTTGGCGTGTCAGATGATTGCTCCTCAAGACGAATTATGTCACCGTATCTCTCAAAATGCGCTCGAACAATTTGCTCCGTTTTCCTTTCGTTTGCCATACCTGTTTACCATTATTCCAAATAATCCTGCATCCCATGAGGTTATAAATTTCTCGCAAAGATACTCCTTTTTTATTTTCCTACCCTAAAAAAGCTCTTATAAAATTCCCCTGTAAGGGAAGAACTTATTATTCCTCTGAGAAAATTATTCCACTTTGATGTACTTCCAAATTATTTCACTACCTTTGCGCCCACTTTTCTATACCCTCATACAGGATTAAGAAAAGCTAATTCGTAACACTTTTT
>JAISRS010000006.1 GCA_031273485.1 Prevotellaceae bacterium | reverse complement strand
TGTCCGCAATTGCAATTCTCCGATTATAACCTACTACGGCAAATCGATGTCCTCTGGTTTAGAACAAAAGGTACTCATTTTATACCCGAATACGCCTTTGAAGTCGAAATCTCAACAGGTGTGTGGAGCGGAGTCGGAAGATTGGCTACCCTGATGGATTATTCAAACGTCGGATTATACGTTATCTCCAATGATTCAAAAAAATACAGGCAAGTGCTTTCTTCACATTATGAAAATGCAAATCGTTATCATTTCGTCGCTAATGAAAATTTGGGTGATCTATATGCAGCAGAAAAAAATTTGAAGGAATTGAAATACGAAATCGGATTGTAAAACAGTTTACTCAAAAAGGATATATAACTAAAAATAAAAATAAGATAGTCGATCATGGCAGAATTACATGTAAGCAAGAAAACTATAGGAAAACTGTTTAGCGAAATGCAAAATAAAAAGTTTATCATTCCTGATTATCAACGCCCATATAAATGGGATAATGAAAAATGTGAAACCCTTTGGAATGATATCGAAAATTTTGCTATCTCCGAATCAAAAACAGCGGCTGATTACTTCTTAGGAACAATCGTCTCGTATGTGAATCAGGAAAATAATCAGGAAATAATAGATGGACAACAACGTATTACTTCACTTCTATTGATGTTAAGAGCTTTCTATCGCAAATTAGAAGACATGATTGAAGACGAAGATGTTATCGGATTGAAAAATCAGTTGGCTCCATGTATCTGGGACATCAATCCAATATCCCAGAAAGTATCGGACAAAACAAAAATCCATATTGTATCACAAGTTGCCACTGAAGAAGACAATGAGACTTTTCACAGCCTATTGGAAACAGGAAACAGTAGTGATGCTCATGACAATTACTCAACAAACTACCGATTTTTCAAAACTCAATGCAATGAATATGCAGAAAAAAATCCCATGCAATGGAAACAACTCTGCGTAACTATTCTTCAGAGATGTATCATCCTTCCTATTGAATGCGTGACACAAGAAACAGCGTTGACTATTTTTTCGACACTTAATGACAGGGGTATGCCATTAGCTGATTCCGATATTTTCAAAGCACAACTTTATCGCAACTGTGAGACAGAGGAAAAACGGAAAGATTTTACGCAAACATGGAAAGAACTTACTCGTATTTGTAAACGTGCAAGTATTTCTATTGACCACATCTTCAGATACTATACTCACGTATTACGAGCGAGGAATAATGATAAATCAAAAGAAATAGGTTTGCGTAGTTTTTATGCCGAAAATAAATATGAACGATTGAACGACCATCATCTTATTGAAGAAATTATTGCATTAGCTAACTTTTGGCTCCATGTGAATACCGGCGTTGATCCTGATGAAGATTGTAAATACAAAGTCTCTCCAAGCAATCGAAAGTATTTACATTGCCTGTTTTGTTATCCTAATGATTATTGGAAGTATGTCATCAGTGTGTTTTTTGTAAAGAATAGAAATAGTAGCACTTTTGATAATGATTTGGATACTTTGTTGAGGAAATTGACAGCGTTTTTGTTGGCTAAATTTATAGAAGCACCCTCCGTCAATGCTATTAAAGATGATATTTTCGCGGCTTGTGTTTCTATCCATAACAGCAATGAATTTCAGGTAAAATTTACATTGAATGAGGAACTTATAACCTCAAGAATCAGTGACTTCTCTTCGTCGAAAATAGCCAAAGCACTCTTCTTACTTGATGCCTATTTGAATCCGGCACAAAAAAAATTGATACCGGAAACATTTGAAATAGAACATATATTCCCTAAAAAATGGCAGCATACTAATTATAACGGTTGGAAAATGGAAGATGCACAAAATTATCTTGACCGGTTTGGAAATAAAGTCGTGTTCGAAAAAAAATTGAATATCCAAGCAGGCAATGAATACTTTGGAAATAAAAAACAAAAATACAGCTCATCTAATATCGCTAATGTAGTTGAATTGAGTAAATTTCATAGAGATGATTGGAATAAATTTGATATTGAAGAAAGAGAAGAAAAATTTAAAGAACGGTTACTCGCGTTTTTCAAGGAACAATTATGACATTAACTTTAAATATTCCTGCATTATGGCACTAAGCAATCCTGTTAAAGAAAAAATTTCCATCGAAGTAATGAAAAACTTTGGTAACAAGATCTGAAAGTTTTCCCGAAGATGCTTTAAACAAAACAGGAGAGATACAGCCATTCCAAACGGCTAAACCCAATTGCAGGCGGTTTTCAAGAATTTAAGCGAACGCTTTTAGAATGGGTCGCCACCACACTTGCTATTAATCCGACAGCGAACGTTCAAACATTGATAGCCATACCTTATAATCCCTACGAACCACAGCCGTATAATCGTTGGACAATGCGCGGAATGCTCGATCTCGAACACGAACTCAAAGTAGCCGAAGAATTTTGGGACTTTCTCGGCGGTGAAGGAACGTATACTGAATTACTCGACTGTTTTGAAAAAGCAGGTGTTGAATTGCGACCGGAAATTGACGACTATTTCGGAAAGTTCAACAGGCAATGAAAAGTAAGGCAATACCTTATAGAAACATCCTGTTGGGACTCTCTGCAATCAATATCCACTTGCGTCTTGTTTCCTTCCCAGGTAGTTTTGTTGCCACAGTGCTGAGGTAACAAAAACTACTCAGGTGGAAAGTTTCCTGTAGCTTGTGCCAGCAAAAACGATCCGGCTGTGCGCCTTTCTGCGAACTGATTTCATTCTTCTATCACTATTTTCGTCTTCCTGTCCCATCTGAATTTTGTCGGCATCCGATCATCAATACGGTTTATACAAGGTAAAATCCCACTGCCATCATGGAGAATCTATCCATGTCTCCAGGCATGTTGGCGGCATTACTTGAGTAATGGCGGTACGGTAGCGTTGAACGAGTCGCCCTGCTAACCCTGACGAATCAGCAGGGCGTTGGTCATCTCCATGTTCGCCAGCTCCACACCCGTATTCTTCACGTCGCCTCCATTGATATATGGGGCACCCGTGCCGACAGTCCCCAATACGGGAGCGACCACCAACCAGTCTTTCGTCGTTTTGATATAAAAATCGGCGTTCACATTCAGCTTGTTCAGCAGGTGCGCATCGAAACCAATATTGGTCTGTTCGGAAGTCTCCCATTTTAAGTTCGGATTTGCCAGCCTGTCGGGATACGCGCCCCACTGGTTGGCTTCAGCTCCCAGTTCCGGCGTGCCGAAAATATAGTTGGTCGTTGTCGTTTTGATAGG
>JAISRS010000213.1 GCA_031273485.1 Prevotellaceae bacterium | reverse complement strand
TTGATAAGGTAGCTCTTATCGGGCATTATTACTTTTGCCGAACCGCTTTCTACCATGTATATCCTTGCAAAAGGACTGTTTACTTCCTTCCAGTTCCAATCCGCACAGTGTACCTTACGAGCTGCATTCAACAATATCAGATTCGGATTTTCGTTCTTATTCATACAAATATTTATTAATAATAACCGCGCAAAGATAATTATGAATTATGAATTATGAATTATGCGCAGAAGGCGTCCCCCTGTCGGGAGTCGCCTTCCAAAATTATCAAGCAGCCGTTTTAAGGACTTTAAGGATTTTCAACGAAAAGACAACCCTTCATTCATAATTCATAATTCATAATTCATAATTCTTCATGTGTTCAGGTTGATATTAGCATACTTATTAGTTATTTTTACGGTTGCTTTGGGCGATGAACCGACGACCCCACTTACGTATCGTTTATTTGACTCTGACACCGATGAGATGTTACCCGACCGGTGGGATGAAGATGCTCTTGCTGAGGATGAAGACGATGACGATGCTCTTGCCGGCTGCTGCGGCTGCTGCGGCTGTTGCAGTGAGGATGAAGACGACGCTGAAGATGACCCTCCGGACCATGACATTGACCCTCCCGACGCTGAAGATGACCCTCCTGACCCTGACGTTGACTCTACCGACGCTGACGTTGACTCTATCGACGCTATGTTACTCGACCGGAAGTTAATATTTCCGTATTGTGTGTATGCGTCAAGATTAAACGAAGCATTCGGGTCGAATTTAATGTTTACGTTGGTATAGGAGGCGTTAACTGTTACGGATTCCAAAGCGGGCGATACGTATTTAATATCAAAAGCGGCATATTTGATATTTGTAGAAATGGATTTATTTAATTTATCAATATATACTTTGGTATATCCGCTTTCGATGGTCAGTTCGTCGGCTGTGCCTATGTGTAAATTCGAATATTTTACATCAATCTTTGCCTTGTTTATTTTTTCAATTGATATGGTTCCTGCATAAGCCGCAGTCAGAGTATTATCATCGCCAATCAGGTTGTCGATATGAATATTTCCGTATTTCACGTTAATCAGGTTGTGGTTGCCGCTCAAATTACCGGAATTTAGATTTCCGTATTCCACATTAATCTTGTTGCTGCCCGAAAGATTTTCCGTATTGAGATTTCCATATTTTACGTTAATATCGGAAGCGCCGGTGATGCTGGGAAGATTTACGTTTCCGTACTTGTTTTCTATCTTACAGTTAATGTTTTTGGGCGCTGTTATCTGATAGTTTATTTCCATACTGCAATTGTTACAATTTTCAAAAGTTTTATTGAAAACCGTCTGTGCGGATACTGTTCGACCCGACTGCTCGAATTTTACATCTATGGAATTTAACCGTTCTTGCAACACATCTTTATCATTGGTTCCTACGGTTATTTTTATCTCAAAATAAATCTCCTGTTTATCCCATGTTTTCACATTGATATTTCCGTATTTGTTTTCAACGGATAAGGTATATCCGTCGCTGACTTTAAACGTTTTTGTTATCGTTTTGTCGATTTCATAACTTTTTGCCCCGGCGTTGATAATAACGCCGAAGAGGCAAACACACATTAATAATTTTTTTAGTTTCATAATAATTTTATTTAAATAATATTTATAATAAGGTTTTATTGTTATCATTAATCGGTCTTAATTGTATCTGTATTTCCAGTACCGAAGAAATATTTTGCAGGGTTTGTATCTGCAGGTTATAAAAATCCACCATTACGGCGATTCCGTTATCGGAGCCGTTACAGAAACTGTGGGAGAAATTTTCCGAATTTTGGGTTACGGTTTTCACATCGCCCATTATTTCTTTGCAGACGTCTTCGTCGAATCGACAGAGTAATTGTTCTATATCTCTTGTTTTATTGTTCAGGATAAGGGTATAATGCTGTTTTATTTTGTTTGCCTCCGGCGACAGGACGCATTGAGCGTTGTGTCGATATGTAAAAAACATCCAGCTTGCAGCCACTCCTGCCACAAAGCCCAGGGCGGCGGCTATATTTACGATCGTTTGCAATTTACGTTTTCGACCCGGTTTGCGTTGTGTGCTGCGGTTCAAACGTTTTTCAAAACGTTTGAAATGACCCTTTGGGGGTTCTTCGCTGTTAAACGCATCTTGATTTTGTTTTATGAAATCATCTAACCACATATATTTGTCATTTTTAATAATTCAATCAATTTTTGTCTGGCACGAGTAAATTGTGTACGTGCGCTACTTTCTTTAATATTCAATATTTCGGCTATTTCGCAATAATCATAGCCTTCGAGCAGATGCAGCGTCAATATAATTCTGTGTATATCGGGCAACTGTGCTATTGCTTTTTTTACTTGCTCTACTTTCAGGGCGATTTCTTCTTCATCCTCCAATTCTTCTGTTGCCGACCCGCCGCACAGATATTCCAAATTGTCGCTCAGTTCAATTGCAAGCGTGTGTTTATGTTTCAGCATGTCAATCGACGTGTTTATTGCTATGCGTTTCAACCATGCTTCGGGAGGAGCGCCGTTGATGGTGTCTATTTTATTAAATGCTTTAATAAACGTTTCCTGCATTGCGTCTTCCGCCTCTGTTGATTGCAATAATATGCGATGACAACAATTATATACCATTTTATAAAACAAATCGTATAATTGCATCTGTGCTTTACGATTCCGGTATCTGCAACCTTCAATAACTTTTTCTATCGGCATACTTTCATTTTATTAGCAACAACTTCTGTTAATTCATCTTCATTGAGTGTTCCTAATTTATACCTGTAAGACGACTGAGTTTCGAAAACGCTACAAAAAAACGCCATAAATTTTCATAAAAATCAAAATTCAGCTGCATATTGGATATTTGTAAAGTGAGAATATAATCCTTTTCCACTGCTCGCGCGGATTTGCAATCCGTGCGTGGTACAACAGGAAATGGACGCTGTGGCACGGGTTACAAACCCGCGCGATTGAGGATTTTTTATTTTCATCTCTCCGAAGATGGGTTTCATCTCTGGAGAGATTTTTCTTATTTTTTCGATTTTTGGGTTTCATCTCTGGAGAGATTTTTCTTATTTTTCGATTTTTGGGTTTCATCTCTCCTGAGATTTTTCTTATTTTTCCGATTTTTGAGTTTCATCTCTCCTGAGATTTTTCTTATTTTTCCGATTTTTGAGTTTCATCTCTCCGGAGATGGGTTTCATCTATTGTATTATTGTTTTATTTTTTCGATTTTTGAGTTTCATCTCTCTAAAGATAAATAACGTTTCATCCGTGCGCGGAATAAATCCCACCGCCACCGTTCGGTGTAGCGTCCCGTTACGTCGCAGTTAAAAGCAGGCTTCCTCCGGCTTGCACTTATACGATGTTGCGAACTTTTAACTCCGGCGGTTACCCTCTGGTTTCATTGTTCATGGGGGATTATTCTGCATTTCACCTCCTGTCCCGAAAAGGCGATGGCAAGCAGCATTATTTTGTTTTCGGAATATTTTTCAAAATATTTCCGTTTGTTAATCTGCTTCATGGCGTCGTTCAACAGATTGT
>JAISRS010000203.1 GCA_031273485.1 Prevotellaceae bacterium | reverse complement strand
TCTTTTTACATAGCGAGTACGGAGTGTACAGGTGGTCAGTATGCGTGTTTTATGTCTGCGATAGATTTTGATGGCACGTCCACTCCTTATCTAAAGCCGGCGGACAAAAACGCGATGATTGCAGCTCAAGCTCCTGCTGTAGGTTATTCAAATATAACTGTAGAGAATTATGCTCTTTTATCTTTCAATTCTGCTGGTGCGTCTTCTACTCCGAGTACAAGTATGTGGAATCTTGTGTCAAGTGTAACAGATGTGCGATATGGTGGATGTTTGACTAATAACGGCACAGTTTGGTTTCCCAACACTGATAAGACTGGCACAACTTATACTGATGCGAACCAGACACGCCGTCGTGACAACTATCCTATAAGTGATGTATCGTGGTATGGTGGTTTAGCTTTCAGTTTGTGGTTAGGTGGTTGTTTACCGAGCGAGGCACAGTGGGAGTATGCTGCTCGCATGAAAGATGACAATACTATTGAGGACTCTATTTATTATGCGGGTGCAGGTGCAAATGACGAAACTGCTTTAAAGGCGGTAGCATGGTACAATCAGAATAGTGGTGCGAATGGCAGTACAACAAATTTGCGAGCGAGGGAGGTGGCAACGAGAACTGCGACAGGCAAAGGGTTATATGACATGAGTGGCAATATGTATGAGTGGGTACTAGATTGTATTGCATCAAGGAATGCTGCTTATCCGACACAGGCAGGTTCAACAGGTTCTTTGAGTGGTGCGGGAAATTTGGTAAATGTTTCTGGTGGTACAGGTTCTTCTGCTACTCCGTATGTGAATCCTGTTAGCATGCCGTCTGCTACGGGCTCTAACCGCGTGTTACGTGGCGGTAACTGGAACTATTCTGCTGCGTACTGTTCGCTGGGCAACCGCAACAACACCGGCCCGGGCAACTGCGACAACACCATCGGTTTCCGGGCGGTCTGTGTTCCATAGCCTGATAGAATGTAGAATGTAGAATTTAGAATTAGCAAAGCGCAAAATAATTGTCAATTGTTAATTGTCAATTCGCTAAAGCGCAAAATAATTGTCAATTCGCTAAAATGCAGAATAGAATTTAGAGTGTAGAATGAGCGTAGCGCGAAAGCGGCTCTTTTTAGTTCTGTGGCGAATTTTAGCGTTTCTATGGCGAATTGAAGCGCAAATGATAATCAGTTTGTTATGACAAAATATACTCAAAACGAAGGCTTCTATGGCGAATTTTCAGTGTTCTATGGCGAATTGAAATTGTTGCAGAATATTTTGTCTAATGTCTATTTTTCCCGATAATTTATAGATCGCCCAACGACCAAGTCCCTCTTTTACAATCAAGCCTTCTTCTTCTAATTTCAATATCAGGTATTTAATTTGTCCGCGAGTTAATTGATTTTCAAACGCATCCACAAATTCTTTCATCGACACCTTTTCCGCTTTTTCAAAACACCCCGCCACTATCTGCAAATCCCTTAACCGGTATTCTTTTATATAGGCAGGCTGTTTGGCAATCTCATAATACAAGTCGCCCAACACATATTTTTTATCTGCCGAACTTTGTGATTTTATCAACCCCTCACGTTGCAACTTTTCAACCGAGGCTTCGGGCAAATCCATTGAAATGCCCTGCCGAACCTTATCCAATGTAAGCAAATCAAACACATTCAATTTGTCTGTTCTTCGGTTTTGTATCTCATTCACAAAAATATAAAAGGCTTCATCCACAATCGTTGCTCGCAAACATAAATCAACCTGATAATCATCTGTTTGTGAGTAATCCGGCAACGGCTTCCCCTCCATCAGGCAATTATAATACATTTTATCAACGCCCTGTCCTGCACGTTCTACCTGTCCTGTTTTTTCCAAAATTTCCATTACCAGCTTATTGCGAGGCTGGCTATTAACAGTCAGAATATTGTCTTTCGTAACTCCATACGGGAATCCGCCCGAATTTATAATATTAATACTGTCTGGATATTGCTTAATAACTATACTGCCCAAATCACGCCACAGCCGATGACCGTACGCGTTCAATACTGCTTCCCTGATTACATCTTCATTGAAAGCAGGAATATCGTAAATCGTAAATTTGTGCCGAACATGCAACAACGGATTGCTGGCAGGCTGATTGAGATATGCCCAGATTTTATCCATCACCGTAAAAAGCGATTCTTGAAATTCCTTTCGCGCCGTGTAGGGTATCATCGAATGGTTTAACCGATATTCAATAATCACTTCGGCATTAGGCAGATAGTGCCGTAAAGCCTTGCGTGTACCAAGTAAAATCAGCGCAGCATAATTGTATTCTCCATTCTCGGCAAGTCCTAAATCCGTTAAAATCTGATTGTCCGGTAGTGTTTCAAAGGCAGGATTTTTCTGCTTCCTTGCATAACCTGCTTTCATCAAAGCAATGGCTTCCGGGTCTAAATCCTCATAAGTCAATCCCTCACAAATTGTTGCAGAAAAATCCTGTGCGCGCTCCGAAAGTATGCGAAACACTTCGGCATCCGACATCACATGCAAACTGTCGCCAATACGCATCAATGGAACACCCTCGAATTTAAGCGTTGAGCAGGGTGGTCGGGAGGGGATTTTGAAAACCAACACGCGCTTGTCGCCTTCAAACAATTCTTCAATTCCAACACGAATTTCCAAACGCTTGTAAATCTCGTCTGTCAAAGCACCTATTTCTCCTTTTGCAAATTCAGTACCAACGACTTCATTAGGTTTGTTTTCCTTGATACCAAACACCAAATACCCGCCGCCTTCATTGGCTAACGCAACCACATATCCAAGTACGCACTTGCGCCTCTCTTTGGGTTCGGCATGGCTGCCTCCGGCAAAATTGAAATCCTTTTTTGCCTCCATAAATTCTACTTTATGCTCGGTTTCCCGAAGTTTTTTGATTTCTTGTATAGTCATACGGATATTGCCTTGCACATTTGTGTGCAAAGGTACTCAATTTTTTCAGTGCCTACAAACCGTTTTAATACCGTCTATCATCGCTTTCCATTCTGTTTACCAATGTGTGTTTGAGTTTATCCAAAAATTTCGTCCGGTCGCCTTTCACGCGGTTTTTGATGCTTGTAAAATAAAGCGAAAAGTTTTTTATCTCCATGCCGAAAATGTTTCCCATTTCCACAAACAGGTCTTTCAGGTAAATGTTACCTTGATTGAAACAACCTGCTTCATGCAGCGCATAAACCAATTCTACCAAATCGACAATGCCGCTCGTCCATTTGAGCCGCTTTTCAGGAAGTGAAGCCGCCTGTTTGATTTGCCAGCGTACAAATTCAATTTGCGTACGAAGCAACTCTGAGGCTTTACTTATATACCCAATCAGACTGGCATTTTTTTTCCGGCTTATCAGTCAATAAGCAATGTAAACCTGTGAGTTCTGCACAGGTATAACAAAGCGACTGATGGAAAGTTATCCTGTCCGAAGCTCCAGTGCTTTCCGTAAACAGCCGGTCGGCAAATTCGTCATAGGCTTTTTCCAAAACGGATAAGTGAATGTTTTTTTTGAACTTTCCTTTAGTAAAAGGATAAATTCGGTTTGAATAAATCGTTTCATAAATTTATTGTTTTAATTGATTTATATAAAATAAAAAAACGGATACTTCCGGCAATTGCCTGAATAGAACCCGTTTTAGATAAGTGAATTAATTTTAAAAGCAGATTTTTACGTATAATTACTTAACGTTTTACTGTTAGCTTTTGAGTACAGGCTTTTCCCAAACGGTCGGTAATTTTTATCAGGTACAAACCTGGAGAGTTGATGTTCAATTCGGATAAAAGTATCGGGTGCTCCATGCTCCAGTCCGCTTTGCGCGAAGCAATCATTTTTCCCGAAATATCATAAATGTGAATCGTTTCCGGCACAATGTCGTTCAACCGGAGGGAAATATGGCTGATTGCGGGATTGGGATATACCGTAAAGCCTTCCATTTTTCTGTCCGCCAATGGGGGAATACCCGTAGCCGAATTGAGTTTGGCCGTAGATAAACCACCGAGATTCAAATGGTTAAACCATACCAAATCCCGGTGATAATCCAACGTGATTTTGGAAACCTCGTCGAATGCAATTCCCGAATTATCTACATTATACGATTGCCAGTTCGTACCATCGTATTTGGTTACTCCTACCCGTCCGATAGTGGCCAGCCAAAGATTATCATCTTTATCCACCGCAATATCCAGAATACTGTTGCTTGGAATACCGGAATTGTCTATATTATAAGTAGTCCATGTAGCTCCATCGAATTTGGTGAGACCGCCGCCAGCTTCACAACCAATTACATTGTCAACGTCTCTGCAATGAGTCCATATATTATTCAAAGAATCAATAGCTACTTCTGTAACAAAACAGCGAGGCAGTTCCGAATTTTCAGTAGTATAAATTGTCCAGTTTGTTCCATCATATTTGAATAAACAACCGTCTGCTTCTATCCCCACACTGTTAGCATTTCCTACAGCGCCCCAAAGATTATCGTCTTTGTCAATTACCAAATCATTAATTTGATAACTTCTTAAAGGACTGTTGGCAGGAGTAAATCGTTGCCAATCCGTTCCATCGTATTTGTAAAGTCCCATCATGGACGCCAACCATGTATTCCCCTTTTTATCAAAGCAGAAACGTGAATCAGGCAATTCGCTAAATAAAGGAGAATTTTGTTGAGTAAACGCAACGGTACTGTTATTATTGACTTTTAATACACAGGTATCGCTAAGACCAAAAGCCAACCACAATTTGCCGGATAAATCGCTTGCCGCTCCATTTATTCTTCTGTCTGCCACAAAATAATTAATTTTTTCATAAGAACTTGACCAGTTATTGTCTGCATCTATTTTCACCAGATTATGTTTTGTGCCGAACCGGACATTATTATCCCGGTCAATATCCAAACTGAAACTGATATCATTGGTAAGAAGCGGTGAATTGCTCACATTGATTTGTCTGAAAAGACCATCCGAAAACTTAACCAGTCCGTTTCTTCGGGTTCCTATCCAAATCGTTCCATCGTCTTCCACTTCCAAACAATAAATAAAATTATTATCATCCGTAATCAACGGGGTAGTGTAAGTGGTAAAATCGGTTCCGTCGAATTTCACCAAATACCTGCCGCTTGCAAGCCACAGATTGCCGGATGCATCTTTTTTTACATCATAAATTATATTATCCGGTAAGAAGGAATTATTCGTATTGTAAGCCGTAAAATTGGTTCCGTCGTACTTTATTAAACCGGTAGCTGTTCCCAGCCATTTGTTATTTTCACCGTCAAATGCTATACTGAGTACGGTTTTATGTATTCCATCTATTTTTTGAATTTCGCTTCCTGTAAACCGGGCAAAATAAAAACCGGATGTGACCGATTCTCCTCCCAGCCAAAGCACACCGTCGTCGTCAAATTTTAAATCGTAAATAGCCCATTGGCTATCAAATATGCTGTTGGGAGTCGTCCATGATTCCCAATTCTCCCTGTCGAATTTATTTAAATACAGGTGAGTTCCTGCCCATACATCATTATTGTTATCTATGGCTATGGATGTACAGTTATGACTCGTTGGTAATTCGGAATTGCTTTCTTTGTAAACGACGCAGTCAGTACCGTCAAATTTGCCGATCCCATTGTATTGGGTGGTTACCCAGATATTTCCGTCTTTGTCTTTTGCCAAACTCCGAAGGTGATTATCCGGCAAACCGGCATTGGCACGATTATAAAAAGTCTTTTCTTCCGTATTTTTATTCATTTTAACTAATCCTCCATCAGTCGCTATCCACAGGTAATCGCCGTCGTTCAGGATTTTGGTTACCATATTTCCATTAGTATAATTTTCCCAGTCGGAGAGTTGAGAAAATGTGATCGCCGGATGCATTATCAACAACAAAAGCAAGATAATAGACTTGATTCTATATTTCATATTCAAATTTTTCATACCAGTAAATTTTTATGCTGTGAACTAAAAATGCTTAAAAGAATAACTTTAGCTTTCATGTGATTGTAAATTAAATTGTTAATAAAATAATACATTTGTTTTAATCAGTTATTAATAAATATTTTTTTTGTAATTTTTTGTCCCTTTGCATGAAAGAAAGCAAAATAAATTCCATTGTTTAATTTGGAAACATCTACTGTTTTTTCATTTCCAAGAACTATTGTTTTTTGAATTACCCGTCCCATTGCATCTATAATTTCGATACGTTCAATATTTGCTTCTGTGTTGAAATATAAAGTATTTTGCACCGGATTTGGATAGATACTTATATCCTCTTTATTGTCAATCGTACGAATTGATAATGGGATTGTATTCAAATCCAGTTCGAAGAGTCCGCAATTGTATGTGTAAAAGATTAGTTTATTTTCATATTTGACCATGTCAAGAACGCCGCCACAATCCATATTCAGATTTTCACTGTATGCAAGATGCCAACTGTTTCCCACATCTGTCGAACGATAAACCAAGATAATTTCGTTATCATGGAGGAACTTTCTGTTTACTCCGGAAGCATATAGATTTGCAGGATTATTTTCATCAAAAAGAACCTTATAAAAGTACATGCCTGTGTCATATAAATCCGTTACCGCCCACGTTTCTCCTTTGTCCGTAGATTTCCCCATTGTCAGTTCTCCGCTATAGACAAGAATATGAGGGTCAGTTGGATGAAATGCAATATGATGGATGCAATTATCACCTCCGGGATGTATATATTGAGACCATGTTAAACCATTATCAATAGATTTATATATGAATCCTGCAAGATATGCCGTTTCTCCGGTATAAAAAATAGTAGTGGTATCCAAAGGATGAAAGGAGGCAAGCCAATTTTGCATTCCGCTTCTATCGTTCAGATTTTGCCAACTGTTTCCGAAGTTTTCAGATTTCGACAATCCGTAACACGAATGATAAAGAAGTAAAGAATTAGGATTTTGAGGATTCTGTATGATTCGGTGTGGATAATTATAATTCCCCTCTTCGAAAAAATGCGAAGAGGTATAATTTTTGAACGTTCTGCCGTTATCTTCGGATAAAAACATCAAGCTATCAGTTCCATCTTTTGTGCCGGGCGATATAGCCAGTAAATTATTCCGTTCTTTACAAAATTCGATAATCGGGATATTGTCGAACGCATACAACTCCCAATCGGTATTTTGCCGCAGATTTTTTCGATAAATACCTGTATTGGAGCATACATAAAGCGTATCATCCAATAATTTCAGTTTGGGACGATAGGCATGGAAAAATCTATCACTTGGCGGGGTAACTATTTGTTGTGTAAACCCCATCGGCATTATCTGTCCGAAACAGAAACTGTGCAGGCTTACAAAAAACAGAAATAAAAAATTTGTTTTCATACATTTTTAATTTTAAATGTTGATATTGATAATATTTCTACCATAAATTATTAATCTTCCTTTAATTAAATATTCCCCAAAAAATACATACCGAACGTTATGTATTTAGATTGCAAATCTAAAACAAAATTTTTAAATACACAATTATTCCTCAAAAAGAACCATAAAAATTAATTTGAAAGACCATAAAAATAGCTATACAACTGATAAATTTATTCAAATATATTATCTTTGCTGGCAATTTTAAAATATAAGTAATTTTATGTCAAACAATACAGAAGAAAAAATATATAGGGAAGCTTTTAAACTCTTTTTGAATAAACCTTATGAATTTGTGACTGTCCGCGAACTTGAAAAAGCAATTGGAATGACAAGAGGCGCTATCTTTTACTATGTAAAAGATAAAGAGCAGCTTTACAGGGAAGTAATAGAACGATATTATCTAAAAAGTCAAAATTTATACTATAAGGTTGGAGAAAATATACTGGAACACGATATAACACTACTGGAATTTATAGATATATTTATTGCAGGAGTAAATAAAACAGCTAACGAAATATACACCCTTGCTAATAGTAAAGAATCGGACAAATCCACGATTGATCGATCTTATATATCGTTATTATTAACTACAGGTTATTATGTAGATACTTTCAATGAAAAAATGGCTAATCTTTTTCAGATTGATAAAAACACATGGTCATTTTTTATTCAAAAAGCCATTGAAAAGGGAGAAGTTAAACCCAATACGAATGTGAAATTGTATGGAGAACTGTTTACATATACCTATTTGGGATTGGCACTAAATGACGCCGTTAAAGAAGGTATAGATTTAAAACACCTAAGAGAAATACTCATAGAGCTGTATAATAAAATTAAGGTATAATTGTTTGTTTTTTTATGTTATCTTTTTGTAACAACAGAAGATACCGTATATACGGTATTCGTTAAATTGGATATTAAGAATAAATTATGATGAAAAATCTTCTTGTAGCATACTATTCACAAACCGGTCAATTAAAAGAAATTATTACAAATTTCGTAAACCCGTGGAAAGAACTATATAATATTGATTTTACAGAAATCAAAAGTGATGAATTCCATTTTCCTATGACTTATAAACAATTTTTTGAGGTTTTCCCGGAAACAGTATTGAAACAATCATGCAAAATCAATTTTGAACTTAAAGAAAAAGATTATGATGCTATAATATTAGGATTTCAGCCTTGGTTTTTACATACTTCAATTCCATTTAATAGCTTTTTACAAAGTGATAAGTTAAAAAAGACAATCGAAAATAAACCTGTTATCCTTGTTATGGATTCAAGAAATTCGTGGAGAAACTCCTGAATGAAGTAATCACTGAAACAGAAAAGAGCAATGGAATTATCAAAGGCATATTTGTTTTTCGAGAAACCTCAAAAAACAGGACGGGATTTATTTCCTTATGCTACTGGTTATTTACAGGAAGAAAAAAATCTCCGTTCAACCTATTGCCAATAGCCGGTATTAATCAAGAAATAATAAATCAAGCCGATATTTATGGTGCAAAAGCATTAAATTCGCTAAATGAAACTAACCGTACTTATACGGTAATACCTCATGTCAATGAAGAATTTACATCCATAGGATACGAACAATATGCAGTCAATGAATATTTGAAATGGGTAAAATTTATCAGTAAGGATAACTTTAAATGCCGAAAATTCAGGTTGTTTATTTTTAGAATTTGGATTTTATTCACAATGTTCATTTTATCACCCTTCATTGCAAAAAAAATAAGCAAACTAACTAAATTTTTAATAACTAATATATTTATTTGAAACCATTGTTGACGAAATCTTTTTCACTCAAATGCAAAAGGCTTGTAAATGTAAGCAAATAAATTCTATCACAGACTTTAAATCTCTTTTAAATGAGTATAAAAATCCATGTGAAAGGATTATATCACACATAAAAAAAATAGATAAAAGTATTAATCCTGAAAAAGCATTTTTTCATTTCATATTTCAAGCAAGCCTATATTATCCAAACTTCAATACCCTCTACTGTAAAATTATAGAAAATGATCATATCCATTTGATAAGCATGTTAAAAGAGGCAAAAAATAACATTTCAAATACTGATTTACATACAATCGCCAATTTATTTCTATGTATAAGTTACAGCAATGCCTTTAATAACGCTTTTTCACTCAGCAAAAAAAAGAACTCTTTAGTTTCTGATTTCATAAATTTATATAAGATGACATCAAAATTTTAATCCAACAAAGGTAATATTATTTCAAAATAAAACATACGTCCGGTATTCTTTTTTCGCATAAAAGCAGCAAACCCCTGCCGGCGCTGTGCAAACCCCTGCCACTTTGCCGTAAAGCCTTTTTCCGTAAAATTCGTTCATTTACTTTTGCGCCGCATTACTGTTGATGCAACATTAAAAATTAAAGCAATATGAACGAAAAATTAAAAGACCAGGACGTATTATTGGTCAAGGAAAAAGACAGCGACAAATTGAATGTCGTCGCAGGTATCAATCCCGATAACGGAAAATTGGAAACGGTCAGTCCGAAGCTCGAAAATCAACCGGACTTTATGAAAATTGACCGGCATGGCAACGTACTTGACAATTTCATGGAGAATTTCAACCGGCAATTCAAAGCCCCGACCCATTTTCTTTTCTTCAAAGCTCCGGCAGACAAGGCGGAAGAAACGGCAAAAAACTTGCAGGAAGCCTTGAAAAATCCCGAAACGCCCGAAAACAAACAGTTTTTGGATATGCACAAGTTAGAACAGCCGCAAGCCCAAAAGGAGCATGCAATCAATCCCGACCTTGTGAATTGGGAAAAATTGGAACGTTACGGCATTACCCGCGAGGCATTGGAAAAATCGGGCGAAATGGATAAACTGCTTGATTACAGGAAAACAAACCTGATGCCTGTCGCAATAAAATTCGACGATGAAATGCTCCGCTCGGATGCCCGTTTTTCGCTTCGCAAAATGGATGACGGTACTTTTTCGCCGAATATTCATTTAATCCGGCACAAGCCCGAACTGGAACGACCCTATTTCGGAATAAAATTTACCGAAGAAGACAAAAAGAATTTGCTTGCAACAGGCAATCTCGGTCGTGTGGTGGAAGCCGAATTTAAGAAAGGCGAAAAAACGCCCGTTCTTTTGTCGCTTGACAAACAGACCAATGAATTGGTGGCATTTCGCAAAGAGTGGCTGAAAGTTCCCGATACCTACAAAGGCGTTCAACTGAATGAAGAACAAAAGCAACGGTTGGGCGAAGGCAAAGCCGTAAAACTGGAAGATATGACCACCAATGACGGCAAAAAGAAATTTTCCGCCGATGTACAGTTCAATGCCGACAAAAAGTATTTTGAACTGATTTTCAATAATGA
>JAISRS010000146.1 GCA_031273485.1 Prevotellaceae bacterium | reverse complement strand
CGCTACGCCGCAGCTAAAAGCGAAGCTCCCGCTTCGCAACATGGTATAAGTGCAAGCTGGAAGCCTGCTTTTAGCTCCGACGTAGCGAGACGCTACGCCGAACGGGGGGTTGGAAGGCGACCCGCTTGCGCGGATTTGTAATCCGTGCATGTAACGTTCTTCGCTTGCGCGGATTTGTAATCCGTGCATGTAGCGTTCTTCGCTTGCGCGGATTTGTAATCCGTGCATGTAATAAAGGAATAGTGGCGCACGGGTTACAAACCCGCGCGAGCGGTGGGAGGTTTAAGGACTTTAAGTCCCCCCCGCTGCCGCTCGCGCGGATTTGTAATCCGTGCGTTCCCGCCGAGAGGTTTAAGGTCTTTAAGGTCTTTAAGGTCTTTAAGGACTTTAAAGACCTTAAATCCCCTGTTAAGGGGGCGCTCCTCTCAAACCTTAACAGGGATTTTAAACCCTGTTAGGGGGTCGCCTTCGCAGAAAAATTCGTGGAAATTGTCTGAACCTTGATTAAAGGATTTTGCTTTCGTGGATAAAAATTCGTGTAATTCGTAAAAATCCGCAGGATAAAAATTCGTGTGATTCGTGTAATTCGTGGATAAAAAAAACGAGGATTTGCAATCCGTGCGCGGAACAACAGGAAACAGACGCGGCGGCACGGGTTACAAACCCGCGCAAGCGGTGGTATTGGGCGGTAGGGGCATTGCGTGCAATGCCCAATCTCTGTTCGGCGTAGCGTCCCGCTACGCCGAACGGGGGGGTTAACCCCTCTTTGAATCCTTTGAATTGCCGCTAATTTTTTCAGCACAAAGAGCGCAAAGAAAACACAAAGAGCGCAATTTATCTTTGCGCCCTTTGTGATACACTTTGTGTTCTTTGTGTTAAAAAATCCCTTTGCGGAACAACAATTTTGATTACTTCCTTTTCGATTCCGGTTTAGGAGGATAAGAATCCGAGTAAAATACCGGCTGCGACTGCGCTTCCTATAACTCCTGCAACATTGGGACCCATGGCGTGCATCAACAAATGATTTGTTGGGTCGGCTTTTAAGCCTTCAACTTGCGAAATACGGGCGGAATCGGGTACGGCAGATACTCCGGCGTTACCTATCAGCGGGTTGATTCTGTTTTCTTTCTTCACAAAAAGGTTGAACAGTTTCACGAACAATACTCCGCCTGCGGTTGCAATAACAAACGAAAACGCTCCCAGTCCGAATATTTTCAGCGAATCCCAGTTGATGAACTGCGTAGCCTGCGTCGAAGCGCCCACGGTTAAACCCAGCAGTATAGTTATCACATCAATCAGCGGTCCGCGTGCGGTTTCGGCTAAACGGCGCGTTACTCCGCTTTCTTTAAGTAAATTCCCAAAGAACAACATTCCCAGTAATGGTAAACCCGAAGGCACTAAAAATGCTGTGAGCAGCAGACCTACAATAGGAAACAAAATCTTTTCGGTTTGAGAAACGGCTCGTGGCGGTTTCATTCTAATAAGGCGTTCTTCCTTATTTGTGAGCAGCCGCATGATTGGGGGCTGTATCACGGGCACAAGCGCCATATACGAATATGCGGCTATGGCAATGGCGCCCATCATGTTTGGCGCAAGTTTCGACGACAGGAATATTGCCGTCGGTCCGTCGGCGCCTCCGATAATGCCGATTGCGCCGGCTTGACTTGGGTCAAATCCCAGTAATAACGCGCTCGTATAAGCTGCAAATATTCCAAGTTGGGCTGCCGCTCCTATAAGTATCAGTTTAGGATTGGAGATCAATGCCGAAAAGTCCGTCATTGCGCCTATGCCGAGAAAAATCAGCGGCGGATACCAGCCTTGCGTCACTCCTCCGTAGAGAGTGTTCAGCACCGAACCCTGTTCGTAGATGCCAACCATAAGCCCCACTTCCTTAAACGGGATGTTTCCGATAAGTATCCCGAAGCCTATGGGGATGAGCAACAGCGGTTCATATTCTTTTTTTATTGCCAGATATATGAAAAGCAAGCCAACCAGAATCATCACAATATGACCTGTTGTCATATTGGCAAAGCCCGTATATGTCAGAAATTCCTTTAAATTGTCTATTAAAAAGGAGAAAAATCCGTTTTTTTCCATCTTTAGTATTTTATCCTATAATTACCAAATCAGCTCCTTCCAATACCGAGTCGCCTTTACTTATTTTTATTTCAACAACTTTACCATCCCTGTCGGAATTGATAAGATTTTCCATTTTCATGGCTTCGAGCATCACGAGTTTCTGCCCCACGGCGACTTGATCGCCAACTCTCGCATATACTTCGAGGATTACTCCGGGCAGGGGTGATTTCACGGCGCTGCCTGCGCCTGAGGATGCGGCAACCGGTTTTGAAGCCGGCGCTGCGGCTGCGTTATTGACCGGAGCTGCAACCGGACTGATTTTGGACACGGGAGCGGCGCTTTTGCGTACGGGTTTATCCATAAGAACCTTGTATGGGGCGCCGTTTACTGTTACTTCCGCAACATTTTCTTCTATATCATTGATGGTAACATTGTAGTCGTTACCGTTTATTTTTAATTTAAATTCTTTCATTTTTACTAAATTTTACTTTTTGTCAACAATTGTTCGTCCCTGTATCGAAGGGAGCGAACGGAAACCGTATATTTTTGAACTCCACGGAGAATATCTGCGCTCTACTCTTGTGATGGTGAGTACAGTGTTTTCAATATCGTGAATATCGTTATCGTATTCATACAATGCCATGGCAATGGCGGCATAGACTTCTTCCGATTCTTTGCCTGCTGTTTTCGGGGCGTTTTGGGGTTCGGCGTCTTTTGCGGCGTCTTTTTTACCCAATCCGGAATAATAGTTACCAATCCGGTCAAACACAATAAACAGCAGAATCAGAGCCAAAAAAACCACCGACATTGCAGTCATGCTCATTCCGGTGCCTATGGGGTCTTTTTCGCGGAAGCGATCGCTTGCATAGTTGGAACCGACAATAATGTTATTGGTGCTTGGGGTAGTTTTTTCCAGAATACCGCGTTCTTTGCCTCCGTCGGCTATAAGTCCGTAGGTGGTATTTGCCGGCAGGGCGGCGGGGATGGTCATACTGTCGATCAGTGTTTTTCCGTTGGCGTTGAACAGCGCCACGAAGCGTTTTTTCAGCGTGAAATTAGTATGAAACGTTCCCAAAGTCGGGTCGTTATCCGCAAAGAACACAATGTGCTGACGCGGTTGTATTTTTGTCAGCACGTCGCCTTTTTGTATGTAATATTTTTTCGGATCGTTCATATCGTCCGTCAAATAGCATCCTGCAATATTCACAGGTCCGTAAGAGGGATTAAATATTTCTATCCATCCGCTGCGTCTGCCGAAATCGTCGATATAATTTGTTTCGTTTGTGACCATTATTTCATTGATACGAAGTTTGTCGGCGTTTTGCGCCGATACATCGACTTTTGTAACAAGCAGTAATAGCAGCGGTAAGAATAATCCCGTCCCTTTTATTATTGATTTTATTGTTTTATTCATCATTCAATCAAAATTTAGAGATTACAGTGGGAGATTATCGTGTTTTTTTGCAGGGTTGGCGAGTTTCTTGGTAGCCAGTTGCAGCAATGAGCGTATTATGCGGAAACGGGTATTGCGAGGTTCGATAACGTCGTCAATATAACCGTATTTGGCGGCATTATAGGGATTCGCGAAAGCGTCTTTGTATTCCTTTTCTTTTTCGGCTGTAAATGCCTGCGGGTCTGGGGCTGTGGCTGCTTCTTTGGCATACAGTACTTCGATTGCTCCTGCGGGTCCCATGACTGCGATTTCCGCCGATGGCCAGGCGTAGTTGATGTCGCCGCGCAAATGTTTGGAACTCATCACGCAATAGGCGCCGCCGTAAGATTTGCGCAAAGTGACTGCGATTTTGGGAACGGTGGCTTCGCCGTAGGCATACAGCAGTTTGGCTCCGTGCAGGATAACTCCTCCGTATTCCTGTCCTGTGCCGGGCAGGAATCCCGGGACGTCGATCAATGTTACCAGCGGGATGTTGAAGGCGTCGCAGAAGCGCACGAAACGCGCGGCTTTGCGCGAGGCGTTGATGTCGAGTACTCCTGCAAGCACTTTGGGCTGATTGGCTACGATGCCGACGGAAATTCCGTTGAAACGTGCAAAACCCACAATGATGTTTGCCGCGAAGTTTTTATGTACTTCAAGAAATTCGCCGTTGTCGATAATTGTACCTATAACTTCGTACATGTCGTAGGGTTTGTTGGGATTGTCGGGGATTATTTCGTTCAGTGCGTCGTCCAAGCGGTCAATGGGGTCGTTGCAGGGATAGAGCGGCGGTTCTTCCAGATTGTTTTGCGGCAGGAAGCTCAGCAATTTGCGCACAAGCGTTAAGCCTTCTTCTTCCGTATCGACGGCAAAATGAGCTACGCCCGATTTTGTGGAATGTATGCTTGCTCCGCCCAGCTGTTCCTGCGTAACGTCTTCGCCTGTGACGGTTTTCACAACTTTGGGACCGGTGAGGAACATATAACTTGTGCCTTTGGTCATGATGTTGAAATCGGTTAATGCGGGTGAATATACCGCTCCTCCGGCGCAGGGTCCGAAAATGGCGGAAATTTGTGGTATAACGCCCGAAGCAAGGATGTTGCGCTGGAATATTTCGGCGTATCCCGCCAGGGCGTTTATTCCTTCCTGAATACGTGCGCCGCCCGAATCGTTTATTCCTATCACGGGCGCTCCTACTTTCATTGCCTGATCCATTACTTTGCAGATTTTGAGGGCTAATGTTTCGGAAAGCGCTCCTCCGAATACCGTAAAGTCTTGTGCGTAAACATAGACTAAACGTCCGTCAATGGTACCGTATCCCGTAACAACGCCATCGCCCAGGAAAACCTGTTTATCGATGCCGAAGTTAGTGCAACGGTGTGTTACGAACATATCAAATTCCTCGAAACTGCCTTCGTCGAGTAACATTGCGATACGTTCGCGCGCAGTGTATTTGCCTTTTTGATGCTGAGATTCTATACGTTTTTCGCCGCCTCCAAGACGGGCTTTTTCGCGTAATTGAGTCAGCGTTTTTACTTTCTCTGATTGTACACTCATCGTTTTATACTAATTTTTATTAATTTATAATTCTTAAGTTTATTTGTCCGAAGGTTTTTCGCACAGTTCCGTTAATACTCCCAGGGTTGATTTCGGATGTAAAAAGGCTATGTTCAGTCCTTCGGCGCCTTTTCTCGGAACTTTGTCGATTAATTGAATACCTTTTTCGGCGGCTTCATTCAGCGAATCCTGCACGTTTGTTGTTGCAAAAGCGATATGATGAACTCCTTCGCCTTTTTTTTCGATAAATTTCCCTACCGCGCCCTCCGGATCGGTGGATTCAAGAAGTTCGATCTTTGTTTGTCCAACTAAAAAGAATGCTGTCTTAACTTTTTGATCGGCAACTTCTTCTACATTATAACATTTTAATCCTAAAATGTTTTCATAATACGGTATCGCTTTTTCCAACGACTTCACAGCAATACCAATGTGTTCTATATGAGTAATATTCATAACTGTATTAATTTTTATTATTTATAAACAAAGCCGCAAAGGTAATAATTTATTTAAAACAGAATAGATATTTTTTTTATTCCCCGTTAATTCACAAAGACTAAAAACACTCTCCCGACGAAGGGTATAATCGCCCCCTCAAACTCCTTATAATATTATATGTCTTCGATTTAATCGAAATACGTATCCGCTGTTTTCTTTCGCCGAATTACGTAATTTTTTTGTCGTCGAATTACGTAAATTATACGAATTTTTATCCGCAAAACGTATGTTCGACGTAGTCAATTGCACGAATTATACGAATTTTAGTTGCCGAATTACATGAATTACGCGAATTTTAATTCACGATTTGCACGAATTGTAACCCTCGAAACGTAAACACGGGTAAAGGCAGCCTTTCAACCCTAACAGGGATTTTAAACCCTGTTAGGGGGTCGCCTTCCCGAATTGCAAATCCGTACAAGCGGAGATGCCGTCTTCAACTGCCAGGATGTCATGTTTGAACCTCCAAATGCCATCTGTCAACCTCCAAATGCCATCTGCAAACCTCCAAATGCCATCTTCAACTGCCATAATGTCGTCTTCAACTGCCATAATGCCATCTTCAACTGCCATAATGTCGTCTTCAACTGCCATAATGTCGTCTTCAACTGCCATAATGTCGTCTTCAAGTGCCATAATGTCGTCTTCAACTGCCCTAATGTCGTCTTCAAGTGCCATAATGCCATCTGCAAATCTCCAAATGCCATCTACAACTTTTAAAGGCTAAATCTTATTTTGAGGCGCTATGGATGGAGTCCCCTTCGTTCGGCGTAGCGTTCCGCTACGCCGAAGCTAAAAGCGAAGCTCCCGCTTCGCACTAAGGCGGGTCTGCAAGCTGGAAGCCTGCTTTTAGCTCCGGCGTAGCGAGACGCTACGCCGAACGGGGGGGGGGTTCCGCAGGTCGTTGTCCTGCGGTTATGAAAATCAAGCCCTTCGGGCTGTCGCTACGACGAACGAAAGGAACTCCATCCATAGCGCCTCAAAATAAGATTTAGCCGAAAATCCGGTAAATCTGCATCATCTGCGTGCTGAATTACTTTCGAGACAGCCTCTTGTTTTTTGTGGGGTGTATTAGACTGTGTCGATTTTCAATTCAAAATGTTACACTGTCAAGAAATTGTTTTAACACAAAGGGCGAAAAGACTTTTTACAAAGTTCATAAAGTGTCTGCCTTTGTACCATTTGTGACACGCGTTGTGCTCTTTGTGTTAAAGAATTTCTTTGTCCGACTTCTTCTTTAGTTTTCGGCTTGTCCGACTTGCGTCTTCGGAGTGCAAATTTGCATCCTTTTTCACCCGCATCTCCCCGTTTTTACACAATTTATCGTCCTGTTTTACACAATTTATTGCTGTTGATATTCCTGTTAAACTGATGTTTAACTATTTTTAAGAAATATAAATACCTCCAATTTAAATAATTTGATTACTTTTGCGCCTTGATTTATAAATGATGGGTTTACATTTTCCGTATTGATTAGGTGGTGTTTCAATACATTTAAATGAGGCACACATTTTAATTGGTAAATTATAAAAGTAAATATGACAAATTTTGAAATTCAGGGATTAAATCCCGCAATCCTAAAAGCAATTAATGATTTGGGATTTGAAACCCCCATGCCCGTGCAAGAAAGAGTTATACCTCTTATGCTTGAATCCGACAAAGATATAATAGCCTTAGCGCAAACAGGAACAGGAAAAACAGCCGCATTCGGCTTGCCTCTAATCAATCAAATTGATACCTCCAATCCCGGCGTGCAGGTTTTGGCGCTTTGTCCAACAAGAGAATTATGTGTACAAATCACAGACGATTTAAACGATTTTTCCAAATATATGCCCGAACTGCATATTTTGCCCGTATATGGAGGCACAAATATCGAAAAACAAATCAGCGCATTAAGAAAGAAAAACGTACAGTTTATTGTCGCAACACCCGGCAGAATGCTTGACCTGATAAACCGAAAAGCGGTTGATTTAAGCTCGGTGAAAAACGTTGTGCTTGATGAAGCCGACGAAATGCTAAATATGGGATTTATCGACAGTTTGAACGATATCCTTAAAGTAATCCCCAAAAAACGGAGAACTCTCCTGTTTTCGGCAACCATGCCCGACAGGGTTGCAAATATTGCGGAAAATTATATGGATTCTCCGGAAGAAGTGGTCATAGGAACCCGCAACTCAGGCTCGGTAAACATCAAACATATCTGCTACACAGTGAGCAGTAAAGATAAATACAACGCCCTGAAACGAATCGTGGACTACAATCCCAATATATATGGCATTGTGTTTTGCCGAACCAAACGCGAAACAGGCGAAATAGCCGAAAAACTTATAAAAGACGGCTATAATGCCGAAGCTCTTCATGGAGATTTATCCCAGATTCAACGCGATTATGTGATGCAAAAATTCCGCATCGGCAACATCAAACTGCTTGTGGCAACCGACGTAGCCGCACGGGGTTTGGATGTGAGCGATTTGACGCATATCATCAACTATAATCTTCCCGATGATATTGAAACATATAACCACAGGAGCGGACGCACGGGTCGTGCAGGTAAAACCGGAATTTCGGTCGCCATAGCAGGATTGAAAGACAAATCGAAACTGTTGCAAATAGAAAAAAATATCAACAGAAAATTTGAACACAAAGATGTCCCGAAGGGTAAAGATATTTGTGAAAAACAACTGTTTAGCCTGATCGACAGAATGGAAAAAGTTGATGTTGATAACGGAGATATTAACAACTATCTGCCCGCAATATTCAAAAAACTTGAATGGCTCGACAAGGAAGAAATTATAAGGAGATTTGTGGCTCTGGAATTTAACCGGTTTTTGAACTATTATAAAGATGCTGCGGATTTGGAAGTTGCCCGACTGGAAAGTTCCGAACAAAAAAGAAACGGTAGAAGAGACAGAAAATCGGATAAAATCGAAGATTCCCAGAAAATCAACAGAAAAGCCGAAAGCGGATATACCCGTCTGCACCTGAATGCAGGTAAAAAAGACGGCTTGTATCCCAATGTGCTGATTGAACTTATCAATCAAACAGATTCCGGCAACAAAATAAAAATCGGAAAGATTGACCTCACAAAAAAAGATACATATTTTGAAATCAGGTCGGATCAGGCGAAAACTCTGCTTAAAGACCTGAAAAATGTGTTTTACCGGGGACGTAAAGTTACGGTAAAAGCAGTATAATACGCAAAAAACAATATTACGGGACATTCGTCGGTTTCAACCGTTTACCGAAACGGCGAATGTTCCTCATAAACTAAATAAATTATAATTATTCGCATGAAAATAGAAGAAAACAAAGTGGTATCGTTAAGTTACAAACTCGAAGCGGACGGAGATATTATCGAAGTTGTAACAGAAACAAAACCAATGCAATTTATGTATGGAGTAGGGTATTTGCTCCCTAAATTTGAAGAAAATATCAGGCATCTGAATTTAGGCGATAAATTCGATTTCATACTTCAAGCAGTTGAGGCTTACGGCGAAATAGATAAAGACGCCATTATTGAAATCCCTAAAAGTATTTTTGAAATAGACGGCAAATTCGACCATCAATATGTGAAAGTCGGAGAAAATCTTCCTATGGAAGACCATGAAGGTAACCGCATTTACGGCACAGTTGAAAAAATAAACAACGCAACCGTAACAATGAATTTCAACCATCCGCTGGCGGGAATAGATTTACATTTCTCAGGCAAAGTTGTGGCAATTCGTGACGTAACTCCCGAAGATTTAGCCGGAAGCTGCAATTGCGGCTGCGGATGTAACGACCGGTCGCACGATAATTGTGACTGCGATTGCGATTCCGATTGCGACTGCGATTCCGATTGCGACTGTTAAACATATTATTTAACGATGAATTGTAAGTTAGAAATTGTCAGCGCTTCGCTCCGTTCACAGTTTATAATTCATAATTCATAATTCATAATTCATGAATGTACTTACTTTAAGTGGAATATCCAAGCGATATAAATCGGTAACAGCCTTATCGGATGTGTCGTTTACGGTTCCGGAAGGCTCTGTTTTCGGGATATTAGGACCAAACGGCAGCGGAAAAACAACGCTCCTTGGCATAGTAACGGATGTGTTGAGGGCTTCGGCGGGAAGTTATAAATTTTTCGACGGCTCGCAACCCGTTAACGAAATCAGAAAAGAAATGGGCGTTTTGTTGGAAACTCCCAATTTCTATCCCTATCTTTCGGCGCGTCAAAATCTTGAAATAGTGGCAAAAATCAAAGGATGCGACTATTCAAATATCGACCCGACGCTGAAAAAAGTGAACCTGTTCGACAGGCGATTCAGCTCGTTCAAAACCTTTTCGCTCGGAATGAAGCAAAGATTGGCAATTGCATCAACACTGCTCAATAATCCGGGAATTATAATTTTGGACGAACCTACCAACGGACTTGACCCGGAAGGAATATCCGAAATACGGCAATTAATCAAACAACTGTCGAACGAAGGAAAGACGGTTATCCTCGCCAGCCATCTGCTCGACGAGGTGGAAAAAGTCTGCACGCATGTAGCCATCCTGAAAAAGGGTAAATTGCTGGTGTACGGCGACGTCGGCGGAGCTTTATCCGGAGAATCGTCGGGCAACGAATCGACCCTACCGGCGAAACAAACGGTAATGATAGAAGTAGGTTCCGAAAATATGGGAACTTTGACGGATGTTCTGAAAACACTGTCGGGGGTTTTGGACATCAACCAATCGGACAACCTCGTCACAATCTCGCACTACGAGGGCGAATTAACCCCGGAAGAAGTAAATAAATACTGCTTCGAACATGGCGTCGTGCTGAACAGGCTGATTGCAAAAAATAAAAACCTCGAATCGAAATTCCTCGAAATCACAAAATAAAAAACAAAAAACATGTTATTACATCTTTTAAGCATCGAAATTTTAAA